>NZ_JBJURN010000011.1:0-138354 GCF_046622475.1 Enterobacter sp. LM3
GTGAATTCATTTTTTGCACCTCATCAGTTATTTAATTTATAACCTCTGAACGTGTCTAAAACTATTAAACCACTTCAGTGAGGGCAGCAGGCCGCAGAAATCTTACCGCATCACCGCCTCTTCAACTGGCGGCTTCTCCAGCAGCGTCAGCATCGTATTCGCAATTTCCCGCTCGCCCATCACTACCTGGTTAGCTCCGCGCTCGGTAATGTACTCCACTTCGTCGTCATAATGCGCCCGGGCGATAATCTCGATATGAGGGCACTTTGCGCGCGCTGAGGCCACAATCTCACCGGCTTCGTAGCCGTTCGGAATGGTCAGCAGCAGCCAGCGTGCGCACTCCAGGTGCGCCAGATGCATGGTTTCTTCATTGGCGGCATTGCCCAGCACTGCCTGGATGTTGCGTTCGCGCAGTTCATCTACACGGGTGCGTGAGGTTTCAATCACCACCAGCGGAATACCCTGTGCCATCAGTTTCTCACCCAGCAGACTACCCACGCGGCCAAAGCCGACCAGCAGCGCATGATTGCAGATATCCACCGGGATCTGTTTCTCTTCTTCTATCGCCTCTTCCAGCGTCTGCTCTTCAAGGGTTTCGGTTTTATCGAGGTATTTTTCCAGCAGCGCGAACAGCACCGGGTTCAGCATAATGGAGAGGATTGCCCCCGCCAGCACCAGATTTTGCCCCGCCTGCGGCAGCAGGTTCAGCGCCATACCCAGACCGGCCAGAATAAAGGCGAATTCACCAATCTGTGCCAGGCTGGCGGCGATGGTCAGCGCCGTACGCGGCGAGTGACCAAACAGGCGCACCAGGAAGAAAGCCGCAACCGACTTGCCAAAGATGATGATCGCCAGCGTACCCAGCACGGCCAGCGGTTGTTGAATCAGGATCAGTGGGTCGAACAGCATCCCGACGGAGACAAAGAACAGTACAGCGAAAGCATCACGCAGCGGCAGGGTGTCGTGCGCGGCACGATGGCTCAGCTCGGATTCGTTCAGCACCATCCCGGCGAAGAACGCGCCAAGCGCAAAGGAGACATCAAACAGCTCGACGGCACCAAAGGCGATACCCAGCGCCAGGGCGAGCACGGAAAGGGTAAACAGTTCGCGGGAGCCGGTCGCTGCGCTGCGGGACATGATCCACGGTACAAGGCGACGCCCCACCAGCATCATAATGGCGATAAAGGCCACAACCTTACCGATGGTGATGCTCATATCCAGCGCCAGTGAAGCGAAGCCGACGTTATCTTTTTCCATCATCCCGGCGACAGCTGGCAGTAAAACCAACGTCAGCACCATCACCAGGTCTTCGACAATCAGCCAGCCTATTGCGATTTGTCCGCGCTGGCTGTCTATCAGCTGCCTCTCTTCAAGCGCACGCAGCAACACCACGGTACTGGCGGTTGAAAGACACAGTCCAAAAACGATCCCGGTCATCAGTGACCAGCCCAGCACTGCCGAAAGCGCCATTCCCAGCAGCGTCGCCACCCCGATCTGGGCGATCGCTCCCGGTATGGCGATAGACTTTACCGCCATCAAATCCTTCAGTGAAAAATGCAGACCAACGCCGAACATCAGCAGGATCACGCCCAATTCCGCCAGCTCGGGAGCCAGTTTTGTATCCGCCACAAAACCTGGCGTAAATGGCCCTGCCAGCACACCCGCTAACAGATAGCCCACGAGAGGAGAAATGCGCAGTTTATTGGCAATCATGCCGAGGATAAAAGCGAGCACAAGTCCACCAACAATGGTGGTGATAAGCGGTGTGGCGTGATGCATTCCGTCTCCTTTTCGTAGTGGGTGTTCCATTTTGGGCAAAAAAATCCAAATACCGGGTAATAGTTTATGACAATTTTTACGCTTATGTTTATGAATAATTGTTGAAGTTTGAATAAAACAGCAACATGCGTGAAAAAAAGGAAGGTTGTGACAAATTAAGAGAGGGATGAAGAGGAAACCCTTATGGGATAAGGGGATCAGGTCGCTAAAGTTAAACTTTAGCGACCATCAAATCATGCTTTATGACGGTTGTCAGGCAGGAATACGGTCAACATCCCCAAAAGTGGCAGGAAAGCGCAGATTTTATAAACCAGGAAGATACTGGTGTGATCGGCAACCATCCCTAATACCGCTGCGCCCAGGCCGCCCATACCGAAGGCGAAACCGAAGAACAGACCGGAAACCATGCCGATTCGCCCCGGTAAAAGCTCTTGTGCATAGACCAGAATGGCCGAAAAAGCCGAGGCCAGAATAAAACCAATGATGACGGTCAAAATCCCTGTCCATTCAAGGCTGGCGTACGGTAAAACGAGGGTAAATGGGGTAACACCCAGGATAGAGCCCCAAATGACATATTTACGGCCAATCTTATCGCCAACAGGCCCGCCAATCACCGTTCCTGCAGCGACGGCAAACAGGAAAGCAAACAGGTGGATCTGGGCATTCTGGACAGATAAGCCGAACTTTTGCATCAGATAAAAGGTGTAATAGCTGCTGATGCTTGCCATGTAGAAGTATTTCGAGAAAATCAGGATCAACAGCACCGATATCGCCAGGATAATCTTATTCCGGGGAAGAGGGTTGATGACCTTCGCTTTAGGTTTACCTTTATTCACGCGATGCTGAGCGGCATACCAGCGGCTGATCTGCGCAAGCACGATAATGGCCAGCAGTGCGGCCAGAACAAACCACGCCACGTTGCCTTTGCCGTAAGGGGCAATAATCACTGCCGCCAGCAGGGGGCCGAGGGAGCTACCAAAGTTACCCCCTACCTGGAACAGAGACTGCGCCAGCCCGTGACGACCGCCGGAGGCCATACGTGCCACGCGGGACGATTCCGGGTGGAAGACCGATGAACCGGTCCCCACCAGCGCGGCGGCGATCAGTACCGCTTCAAAGCTACCGGCCATCGCCAGCAGAACCAGCCCGCTTAAGGTGAAGCACATACCAACCGGCAGTGACCACGGCATCGGGTATTTGTCCGTCCAGTAACCTACGACGGGCTGCAGCAGCGAGGAGGTGAGCTGGAAGGTCAGGGTGATCATCCCGATCTGCACAAAAGTTAATGAAAACTCGGACTGTAGCAGCGGGTAGATTGCCAGGATCAGCGACTGGATCATGTCGTTGAGCAGATGAGAAAGACTGATTGCGCCTAAAACTTTAAAGGAAGTGCGCGATTTCGGCGGTGACGCCGGAGAGCCTGAAACAGGCTGGGTTGATTCACTGATTGCCATAAATACCACGTCATCTGTTATCAGAAATGCAGGGTGTAATTATTATCCAACTAACATACCTGTCTGTGGCATTTGAAGAAAGTCGCAATTTTTAAAACTTATTTGTCTATTCTTGTTACTCATTGTAATTTTTGCATTGCCTATTGGTCAGGGAGAGAGAAGATGAAGTTAATGAAGCGTGGCGTCGCGTTGGCGCTAATCGCCGTCTGGGGACTGGCAAGCCTGCCTGCGCAGGCGTATGAAAAAGACAAAACCTATAAAATTACTATTCTGCATACCAACGATCACCACGGTCATTTCTGGCGCAGTGAATACGGCGAATATGGTCTGTCGGCGCAAAAAACGCTGGTGGATGGCATTCGTAAAGAGGTTGCTGCCCAGGGAGGGAGCGTACTGCTGCTGTCCGGTGGGGATATCAATACCGGCGTGCCGGAGTCAGATTTACAGGATGCTGAGCCAGATTTTCGCGGTATGAATTTAATAGGTTATGACGCAATGGCCGTTGGTAACCATGAGTTTGATAACCCGCTGACCGTTCTGCGCCAGCAGGAAAAGTGGGCTAAATTCCCGCTCCTCTCCGCCAACATTTATCAGAAAAGCACCGGTGAACGCCTGTTCAAACCGTGGGCGCTGTTTAAGCGTCAGGATTTGAAGATCGCAGTGATTGGTTTAACCACCGACGATACGGCGAAAATTGGTAACCCCGAGTTCTTTACCGATATCGAATTCCGTAAACCGGCAGACGAAGCAAAGCTGGTGATCCAGGAATTACAGCAGAATGAAAAACCGGACGTAATCATCGCTGCGACCCATATGGGTCACTACGATAACGGTGAGCACGGTTCTAATGCACCGGGCGATGTAGAGATGGCGCGCAGCCTGCCAGCGGGCTCGCTGGCGATGATTGTGGGCGGTCACTCACAAGATCCGGTGTGCATGGCGTCAGAGAATAAAAAGCAGGTGGATTACGTGCCGGGTACGCCGTGCGCGCCAGACCGCCAGAACGGTATCTGGATCGTGCAGGCTCACGAGTGGGGTAAATACGTAGGCCGTGCGGATTTTGAATTCCGTAACGGCGAGATGAAACTGGTGCATTACCAGCTCATCCCGGTCAACCTGAAGAAGAAAGTGACTTACCCTGACGGGAAAAGTGAGCGCGTACTTTACACCCCGGAGATTGCTGAGAATCAGCAGATGCTCTCTCTGCTGACACCGTTCCAGAATAAAGGTAAGGCGCAGCTCGATGTGAAGATTGGCACGCTCAATGGCCGCCTGGAAGGGGATCGCAGCAAAGTACGCTTTGTGCAGACCAACATGGGTCACCTCGTGCTGGCAGCACAGATGGCACGTACCGGCGCTGACTTTGGCGTGATGAGCGGCGGCGGTATTCGTGATTCCATTGAGGGCGGAAATATTACCTATAAAGATGTGCTGAAGGTGCAGCCGTTCGGCAACATCGTGGTCTATGCCGATATGAGCGGAAAAGAGGTCATTGAGTACCTGACTGCGGTAGCGCAGATGAAGCCCGATTCCGGTGCATATCCGCAGTTTGCCAACGTCAGCTTTGTGGCGAAAGACGGCAAACTTAATGACCTCAAAATCAAAGGCGAGCCGGTCGATCCTGCCAAAACGTACCGTATGGCGACCTTAAGCTTTAACGCCACGGGCGGTGATGGTTATCCGCATATTGATAACAAACCGGGTTACGTCAATACCGGTTTTATTGATGCGGAAGTGCTGAAGCAGTTCATCGAGCAAAATTCACCGATTGACGTGAATGCGTATGAACCGAAAGGTGAGGTGAGCTGGCAGTAACAGCGCTATTTTGTTCGCCATTTTGAACGCGGGCAGTGCCCGGGATCCTCACGTACGCCGTGTACGTTTCGGTTCCTGCGCGCTGTCCGCGAAAAGAATCAATCCCTGCGCGCAATATCCGCAAACGTCGCATCCAGTATTTTCGCCAGATCGCCTGCCGCCAGTTCGATATCCAGCCCGCGCTTGCCGCCAGAAATATAGATAGTCCCGAATTCCTGAGAAGGGGCATCAATCAGCGTTGGTAGCCGTTTTTTCTGTCCCAGTGGGCTGATCCCCCCCACCAGATAGCCAGTGGTGCGTTGGGCAACCATCGGGTCTGCCATATCGACCTTTTTCGCCCCCAGTGCTTTGGCGACTTTCTTCAGATCCAGCTGCCCGGCGACAGGTGTCACCGCGACGGCGAGGTGCTTCATATCGCCATTCACCGCCACCAGCAGCGTTTTGTACACCTGGTCGGCATTCAGCCCCAGCTTGCGCACCACTTCATCACCAAAGTTGGTTTCGTTCGGATCGTGATCGTAAGTGTGGATCCGGAAGGCGATTTTGTTTTTTTCGAGTAATTTAACGGCGGGAGTCATAGCTATCCTTCTTACGACAAACAATTTATGCCTGGAGTATACGCCTGACGTTTGTCTAAAAAATAGCACCATCTTGCGCAATAGTGTTGGCAGTGATGGTCACTTTGAGCGACAATCGGCTCAACCGAAGGTCTCCTTCGGCATAATAAAAACGATGAAATTCCTCTTTGACGGGCCAATAGAAATATTGGCCACTTTTTTATTTTAACAGTGACGGCAAATTCCCTTCTCCGTACAAATGCAATGCACCCACCGCAACAACGTAATGCCCGGCAGGCAGGGCATTCAGCGTTTCTCGCCATGCTTCATTGCGCGTGTTCATGAGCACATCATACAACGATTCACTGAACGTGGACGGCAGCGTAAGCTTACTGTCCGTTGGCGGCGCATCCAGCCACCAGCCGATCATCGTCTGCAGCAAGCGGGCATTGGTGTGCCAGTGGGTCAGGGTATCCTCCAGCAGTATCTGTCCATCATCCGGTAACTGACGAAGCAGGGCAATCTGGCTGTCGGCCCCTTCCAGCTCAATAACCGGAAGATGGCGTGCCCGCGCAACGTTCAGCAACTGATAGTCGATGCCATAATCTCCACGCAGGCCAAGACGCTGAGCCTGGGTGGCCTGCAATATCATCGCGATTTGCCATAGCGGCAGATTTTCCAGCATGGCCAGCGAAACGCCCGTTTCATCTGCCACCCGTTCCAGTTCGCGCAGCTGTGTTTCGCTAAGACGCTCAGCCAGTGGAATATCGCTCTCAAGCCCGACAAACGGCGACTCGTGGCCTGAAATATCGGCCTCGACAATCAGCGCATCGGCCTGTTTTAGCAGCTTTAACAGACCGGGTGGCAGGGGAGACATATCCTGTGTCCCCATATGGATGCTGCCCACAAGATGCAGATGCTGCCCACCGGGAAGTGAGATATCCATACCGGGCCAGGCATAGCGACGGGGGAAGAGGGCGCGAAACGATGCTTTTATACGGCTAAACAGACTCATACGCGCTCCCTGAATAGAAAGACTCATGCTAGCGCGTGGGGATGGGCGGTGCAACTGCTGAACCGGTGGGCATTTTCGTAGGCCGGGGACGCGAGCGCGCCACCCGGCTGTTTTGCATCACTCTTTCGGTTTAAACCTCAACAACCGGTTTGCGTTACTCACCACGGTAATGGAGGAGAGTGCCATTGCGGCACCTGCCACCACCGGGTTCAGCAGCGTGCCGGTCAGCGGCCACAAAATTCCGGCGGCAATCGGGATGCCGAGCGAGTTGTAGATAAACGCGCCCAACAGGTTCTGCTTCAT
Organism: Enterobacter sp. LM3; assembly: GCF_046622475.1. Classification (NCBI taxonomy): domain Bacteria; kingdom Pseudomonadati; phylum Pseudomonadota; class Gammaproteobacteria; order Enterobacterales; family Enterobacteriaceae; genus Enterobacter; species Enterobacter sp. LM3. The sequence goes on from NZ_JBJURN010000011.1 coordinate 6,924, forward strand.
ATTGCGCAGGGTCGCTTTTGAAATGGCCAGCGCATCCGCAACGCCCATCAGGCTGTGGCGCATCAGCGTAATCGCCGCGGTTTCAATGGCGACATCGCTCCCACCGCCCATCGCAATACCCACTTCTGCCTGCGCCAGCGCCGGGGCGTCGTTGATCCCGTCGCCCACCATCGCGACCTGGCGGCCCTGGCTCTGCAGTTTCTTGATTGCATCGGCTTTGCCATCCGGCAGTACGCCCGCAATCACCTCATCAATACCTGCCTCTTTGGCAATGGCGTTGGCGGTTGTTGGGTTATCTCCGGTCAGCATCACCAGACGATAGCCTGCGCGGTGCAGACGTTTAAGGGCGTCCACGCTGTCCTGTCGCAACGGATCGCGAACGGCCAATAGCGCGGCGGCTTTGCCGTCTATGGCGAGCAGAACCGGCGTTGCTCCCTGTGATGCCTGAACGTGCAGTTCACTCTCCAGGGCTGACGTATCAATGCCGTTTTCATTCAGTAACGCCCGGTTACCGAGCAGCAGCGTATGGTCTTCGGCTTCACCGCTCACGCCCAGTCCGCGCAGGGTGCGGAAGTTGCTCACCTGCGGCAGGCTGGCGTTTTCCGCTTTTTCTATAATGGCGCGCGCCAGTGGGTGGCTGGAACCTTGCTCCAGCGCAGCGGCCAGGCGCAGTGCTTCAGCGTCAGAAATGCCCACGGTATTCACCGCCACGACCTGCGGTTTACCTTCTGTCAGCGTACCGGTTTTATCAAAGACCAGCGTGTCGAGCGTACTGGCGCGCTGCAGGGCGTCGGCATCGCGTACCAGCACGCCAAACTCGGCGGCGCGGCCAACGCCTGAGATAATCGACATCGGTGTCGCGAGGCCGAGCGCACACGGACAGGCAATAATCAGTACCGTGGTGGCAATGACCAGGGTGTAGACAATCTGAGGGGCCGGGCCGAAGAAATACCAGATAGCCGCGCTCAGCAGCGCAATACAGACCACCACCGGGACAAAAATGGCGGAAATTTTATCGGCAAGCTGGCCAATTTCCGGTTTACTGCTCTGCGCCTGGCGCACCATGCGAATAATACGTGACAGCGTGGTGTGGCTGCCGACTGCACTGGCGCGGAACAGCACGCTACCGTCCTGTACCACCGTTCCCGCATGGACAGCATCGCCCGATGATTTTTGCTGCGGGATGGGTTCCCCGGTCAGCATTGCTTCGTCAAACCAGGCTTCACCCTGGGTAATTTCACCGTCAACGGGAACGCGGTCGCCGGTGGTCAGGCGCAGCGTCATGCCGGGTTGAACGTCGGCCAGCGGGACGCTTTTCTCGCCGTCGTCTGTCACCACACGCGCTGTCGGCGGAGTCAAATCGAGCAATCTTTCCAGCGCTTTTGAGGAGCGCTGACGGGCACGAGCTTCGAGCATATGGCCTAAATTAATCAGACCGATAATCATCGCACTCGCTTCATAATAGAGATGACGCGCTTCCATCGGGAACCACTGCGGCCAGACGTTAACGCTCATCGAGTAAAGCCATGCCGCTCCGGTACCCAGTGCCACCAGCGTATCCATCGTCGCGGTGCGGTTTTTCAGGCTCTTCCAGGCGCTGGAATAGAAATGGCCGCCCGCAAAAACCATCACGGCGAGTGTCATCACCCCAATCACCAGCCACAGAGTGCGGTTATCATCGGTGACCATCATGTTGTCACCCATCATGCCCCACACCATCACCGGAATACCGACCAGCAGTGCAACAATCGCCTGCCAGCGGAAGCGTTTCATGGTGGCGATGGCCGTTTCCTGCTGGCGTTCGCGGCGTTCAGCATCATCTTCGATGGCTTCTGCGCCGTAGCCTGCTTTCTCTACCGCCTGCACTAAATCTGCGGCGGAGGCACTGCCCATCACCAGCGCAGTACGCTCCGCAAGGTTGACCCGTGCCTGTGCGACGCCCGGTACGGCCTGCAATGCATTTTGTACCCGGGAGACACAGCTGGCGCAGCTCATGCCGTTGATCAGCAGCTGTTGGCTGTCATCAATATCATCAGCTACCGGAAGCTCAGGAGTGGCCGCTGTCAGTGCTTCCGACGGGAGTGATGACTCTGCCAGCGGTTTAGCCTTTGGGTGGCTCAACTCCGCCCCGTAGCCCGCTTGTTTGATGGTATCAATCAGCGCATCTGCGCTGGCACTGCCAGTGACGGCGGCATGATCGATAGTCACTTCAGCGCTCTCAACATCAGGACGCTGTTCCAGGCTTTCTTTAACGCGTTTGACACAGTGGCCGCAGGAGAGGCCGTCCAGTGTCAGGTCTATAGTGTGAGACATAACAAAACTCCCGTATAATGATCTGGTCAGTTGTTGACCTGTAAGACGCTTTTCGCTAACTGTTATGAAGGTTAAACCTTCCATCAAGGGGAAGGTCAAGGGGGAAATGTGAATATCAGTGATGTTGCCAAAAAAACCGGATTGACCAGCAAAGCGATTCGTTTTTATGAAGAGAAAGGGCTGGTGACGCCGCCGCTGCGTAGCGAAAATGGCTACCGTAGTTACACGCAGCTGCATCTCGATGAACTGACATTACTGCGTCAGGCAAGACAGGTAGGTTTTAACCTTGAAGAGTGTGGTGAGCTGGTCAACCTGTTCAACGATCCGAAACGCCACAGCGCAGACGTGAAAAAGCGTACGCTGGAAAAAGTGGCTGAAATTGAACGCCACATCACCGGGTTACAGGCGATGCGCAAACAGCTTCTGGCACTGGCGGAATCCTGTCCGGGGGATGACAGCGCCGAGTGCCCGATTATCGAAAATCTTGCCGGCTGCTGTCATCGTAAGGCAAATGCTTAACAGGCTTTGACCCGCAGGGTTATCCCTTCCACGGCCACGACCTCAACCCGCGTACCGGCGCTGAGGTCATCGTCAGCGACCACAGGCCACGAGCTATCGCCCACGCGCATGTGTCCGCGCCCGTTCACCAGCGCCGTGTCGAGCGTAAAACGCTGGCCGACAATTTGCTGTCCGCGCTGATTGAGATGGGCGTCCACGGGATCCTGCTCTTTGACCTGCCGGTTCAGCCAGCGCCACCACAGCCACGCCGCCACCAGCGTAAGCACGGCAAACAGCGCGCCCTGCCACTCCCAGCTGATGGGCAGTAGCCAGACAGTAAGCCCGGTCGTGACCGCAGCGACACCGCTCCAGAGCAGATATCCGTTGCCGCCAAGCATCTCTGCGGCCAGCAATAAGCCACCCAGGCTTAGCCAGAAGGCGTGGGGATGTGCGACGATAAGCTCAATCATTTTCTGCGCTCGTTTCCGCTGTCTTTGATGAGCTCGGCGATACCGGCAATCGAACCCATCAGGCTGCTGGCATCCAGTGGCATCATCACCACTTTACTGTTATTCGCAGAGCCAATCTCTTTCAGCGCGTCGGTATATTTTTGTGCCACGAAATAGTTCACGGCCTGGATGTCACCCGCAGCAATCGCCTCGGAGACCATCTGGGTCGCGCGGGCTTCCGCTTCGGCTGAACGTTCACGCGCTTCGGCCTGTAAAAATGCCGACTGGCGATCGCCCTCGGCTTTCAGGATCTGCGACTGCTTTTCCCCTTCGGCTTTCAGGATCTCGGCCTGACGCACCCCTTCGGCTTCAAGAATATAGGCGCGCTTGGTTCGTTCGGCTTTCATCTGGGCATTCATGGAGGCGATAAGCTCCGCCGGTGGGCGAACGTCGCGGATCTCAATACGGGTGACTTTAATCCCCCACGGATTCGTCGCTTCGTCGACAATATGCAGCAGACGGGTGTTGATGCTGTCGCGCTGAGAGAGCATTTCGTCCAGCTCCATAGAACCGAGCACGGTACGGATATTGGTCATCGTCAGGTTAACGATAGCCAGCTCCAGGTTGCTCACTTCATATGCCGCTTTCGGGGCGTCAATCACCTGGATAAAACAGACGGCATCAATGGTGACGTTGGCGTTATCTTTAGAGATAATTTCCTGGGAGGGAATATCCAGCACCTGTTCCATCATGTTGATCTTGCGACCAATCCTGTCCATGAAAGGGACAATCAGGCTTAAGCCCGGCTGGAGCGTATTGGTATAACGGCCAAAGCGTTCAACAGTCCACTGGAAGCCCTGCGGGACAATTTTTACCCCTGCGCCGACGATAACCAGCGCGACGAAGATAAGAACCGGAACAACAATGAGCATAAAAACCTCCTGTTTTGCATGCCTGCGTGGGAAATAATTGCGAGTTTATTGACCCTAAGTATAAGAGGAAAGTCGCCTTGCAATCACTAAAGCCAGTAGACTACTGCTAATTATTGGGATGAAGACAGAGAATAAAATGAAGGATAACAGCGCGATCCTGACGATTGCTGATGTTGGTTACCGGGTGGGCGACACCACAATTCTGGAAAACGTCAGTTTTACCGTCTCACCTGGGGAGTTTCGTTTAATTACCGGCCCGTCGGGCTGCGGAAAAAGCACCTTACTGAAAATCATCGCGTCGCTGCTAAGCCCAACCTCGGGAAGGATTTTTTTCGACGGAAAGGACATTGCCACGCTCTCGCCAGAGCATTATCGCCAGCAGGTTTCTTACTCGGTACAAACGCCTGCCCTGTTTGGTGAAACGGTTTATGACAACCTGATTTTCCCCTGGCAAATCCGTCATCAGACGCCTGATCCCGCACGGTTAATTGCCGATCTGGAACGTTTTGGTTTGTCGCAGGAAACGCTCACAAAATCCGTTTCCGAACTTTCCGGCGGTGAAAAACAGCGCGTCTCATTGATCCGTAACCTGCAGTTTTTACCAAAGGTCCTGCTGCTGGATGAAATTACCAGTGCGCTGGATGACGTCAACAAGCGCAATGTGAATGACATTATCCACCGCTATGCGAAGGAGCAGAACATTGCCGTGCTGTGGGTGACGCACGACGTGAGTGAAATAGAACACGCGGATGAAGTGATGAGACTGCAGCCGCAGGGTAGTCAAAAGCGGGAGACACATCGTGGGTGAACACAACATTACCAACGAATCGCTGGCGTTTTCGATGGTGCTGGTACTGGTGGCGATTATCGTTAGCTATCGGGAGAAGCTGGGGCTGGAAAAGGACATTATCTGGAGCATCTGCCGTGCAGTGGTTCAGCTGGTGCTCGTGGGCTATGTGCTCAAGTACATCTTCAATGTCGATAATGCGGTGCTGACGCTACTGATGGTGCTGTTTATCTGCTTCAACGCGGCGTGGAACGCGCAAAAACGCAGTAAATACATTGATAAGGCGTTTGTCTCTTCGTTTATCGCCATTACCACCGGAACGGCACTAACGCTGGCAGTGCTGGTGTTCTCAGGCTCCATTGCCTTTACGCCGATGCAGGTTATCCCCATTTCCGGGATGATTGCGGGTAATGCGATGGTGGCGGTAGGGCTGTGCTACAACAATCTGGGACAACGCTTTAGCAGTGAACAACAGCAGCTGCAGGAGAAACTAAGCCTCGGGGCGACGCCGAAAATCGCGTCGGCACGACTGATTCGCGAGAGTATTCGCTCGTCGCTGATCCCGACGGTAGACTCGGCTAAAACGGTTGGGCTGGTGAGCTTACCGGGAATGATGTCGGGGCTGATTTTTGCCGGGATTGACCCGGTAAAAGCCATTAAGTATCAGATTATGGTGACATTTATGTTGCTTTCGACGGCAAGCCTGTCGACCATTATTGCCTGCTACTTAACCTACCGGAAGTTTTACAATGCGCGCCATCAACTGGTGGTTGCGCAGTTGAAAAACGTGCGGTGAATTGCCCCTCACCCCTCAGAAGAGAGGGTGAGGGGCATTTTGCATCAGTACAACAGCGCGTACAGTTGACGACGATACTTCGATGCCAGCGCGTCACCGGTACCCAGTGCGGCCAGAATTTCCTGGAACATTTTACGCGCCTGGCCGTCGGCGGCAGCCAGATCTTTTTGCAGATGGCTGAACAGCAATTCCAGTGCCTCTTCGTTACGCCCTACCTGGTGCAGTTGCAGTGCCAGCTGGCTTGCCAGTGCAGCATCGGCCGGGTTGTCCGCGACCTGCTGTTGTAGCAGCTGGATCTCGGGAGTATCCGCCGCCTGTTTCAGCAGTTCAATTTGCGCCACCAGCCCCTGATAACGGGTATCCTGATCCTGCATAGGGATCGTTTTCAGGACAGCTTCTGCATCTTCTGAACGGTGCAGGGCAATCTGCGTCTCAGCCAGCAGCAGGCCAATCTGGCTATTCTGATTCGACAGCTGCCACGCATCTTTCAGCAGCGGCAGCGCCTCGTCATATTTGCCTTCCTGCATCAGCGCGACGGCTTCCTGCGCTTTCAGCTCTTCTTCGCGTGGCAGAACTTTATCCAGCAGGGCGCGAATTGCTTCTTCAGGCTGCGGCCCCTGGAAGCCATCGACAGGCTGACCATTCTGGAACAGATACACTGTTGGGATCGCACGCAGGCCAAACTGAGATGCCACCATTGGCTCAGCATCGCAGTCAAGTTTTGCGAGAATGAACTGACCATTGTATTGCGCGGCAAGGCTTTCCAGTACCGGCGTCAGCTGCAGACAGTGTTGGCTGCGTTCAGACCAGAAGTAGAACAGCACCGGCTTAGCCATCGATTGTTCGAGGACCTGTTGCAGGTTAGCTTCAGTAATGTTGACGATATTCTGTACGGACATGAGGCATTCTCTTTTATCGGTTTGTTCTTTACATGGGGGTCAGCGACGACGCTTCAACTCAGCCGTGTAAAATTTTGTCCATCACCCGGCCTGGCAGCAGGCGTTTTAACCACCCTACGGCATGGGTCACCAGCGTCACCGGGTAGCGCATTTTGGGGTTATCACTCTCAAAAGCATGGCGCACTTTGGCGACAACGGCTTCTGGCCCCAGCGTAAAACGTGCGGCGATGCCGGGGTTTTCGACCGGTTTGTCCGACTGCGTCTGGTTGACGTTGTCGGTAAAACGGGTGCGGATAGGGCCGGGTTCAATCAGGCTCACCTTAATACCGCTGTGGCGCAGTTCCATGCGCAGGGCATCAGACCATGCCTCCAGCGCATATTTGCTGGCGGCATAGGCTCCACGGCCTGGGGTAGAGATCAGCCCCATGACCGAGGAGGTCATCACGATGCGCCCTTCATCATGCGGTAGCATGGCGGGGAGCAGGCGCATGGTCAGCTGATGTACGCCGAAGAAGTTAGTGGAAAACTGGTGCTCCAGCTGTTCCCGCGAGATGGTCTCCAGCGGGCCGTAAACACCGTAACCGGCATTATTGAACAGGCCGAACAAACGGTTGTTCGTCAGGGTAATGACCTCGTCGGCGGCGCGTTCAACGCTCTCTGGTGAATCCAGATCCAGCAATATGCCAGTAAAGCCCATCCCGTTCATGCGTTCGACATCGTTGGGTTTACGGCAGGCAGCCAGAACCCAAAAACCCTGACGTTTCAATTCGAGGGCACTCTCGAGGCCAATTCCGCTGGAACATCCTGTTATTAAGACCGATTTTTGCATAACTTTACCTGTCAGGATCTCAGCTGTTTGAGAAGTCATGTTTAACTAAAGGAGCCAGCCGCGTTGCCATCCAGTCGGCAATAAACGGCTGAGCATCGCGATTGGGGTGAATACCATCGTCTTGCATCCATTGGGGTTTCAGATAGACCTCTTCCATGAAAAATGGCAGCAGCGGAATATCAAACTCTTTGGCAAGCTTAGGGTAGATCGCGCTAAAGGACTCATTATACCGACGACCATAGTTTGCGGGCAGGCGAATTTGCATCAGCAGCGGCTGGGCGTTAGCCGCCTTAATGTCCTGCAAAATGGTGCGCAGCGCTTGTTCTGTTTGCTGGGGCTGGAAGCCGCGTAAACCATCATTACCGCCGAGTTCGACCAGCACCCAGCGCGGTTGATGTTGTTTGAGTAAAGCCGGCAGGCGCGACAAGCCTTGCTGCGAGGTATCGCCGCTGATGCTGGCATTAATCACCGGCGTCGTGTTCCGCCATTTGTCATTGAGCAGAGCAGGCCAGGCTGCGCTGGCCGCCATGCGATAGCCTGCGCTCAGGCTGTCACCCAGAACCAGTAACGTGTCCGCTGCGGCTGCGCGGAAGGTCATCAGAATCAAAAACAGGAAGGGCAAATGCCAGCGGAAAACATTGTTGAAGTTCATCGTCTTAAGAAGTCCGTCGGTCAGGGGGAGCACGAGCTGTCCATCCTCACCGGAGTTGAACTCGTTGTCAAACGTGCCGAAACCATCGCGCTGATTGGCGAATCAGGTTCTGGCAAATCCACGTTGCTGGCAATTTTAGCCGGGCTGGATGACGGCAGCAGTGGCGAGGTCAACCTGGTCGGCCAGCCGTTGCACGCACTTGATGAAGAGGCACGTGCTGCACTGCGCGCCCGGCATATTGGCTTTGTCTTTCAGTCCTTTATGCTCATTCCTACCCTGAATGCTCTGGAAAACGTTGAATTACCGGGATTACTGCGCGGGGAGAATATCCGCCAGAGCCGCGAACATGCCAGAACATTGCTGGAACAGCTGGGATTGGGTAACCGCCTCGATCACCTTCCGGCGCAGCTTTCCGGGGGGGAGCAACAGCGCGTTGCACTGGCTCGCGCCTTTAATGGTCGCCCGGAGGTCCTGTTTGCTGATGAACCCACCGGGAACCTTGACCGTAAAACCGGAGACAAGATTGCCGACCTGCTGTTTTCGCTCAACCGTGAACATGGCACCACGCTGATTCTGGTCACCCACGATCCACAGCTGGCCGCCCGCTGTGACCGTCGCCTGCGGCTGGTCAACGGTATTCTTCAGGAGGAAGCATGATTGCCCGCTGGTTCTGGCGCGAATGGCGCTCACCTTCGCTGCTGATTGTCTGGCTGGCGTTGAGCCTGGCGGTGGCCTGCGTGCTGGCACTCGGCAGCATCAGCGACCGCATGGAGAAAGGGTTAAGCCAGCAAAGCCGGGAATTTATGGCGGGCGACAGAACGCTGCAAAGCTCGCGTGCCGTCCCGCCGGACTGGATTGACGAAGCGCGCAAGCGGGGGCTGAAGGTTGGGGAGCAGATTAGCTTCCAGACCATGACCTTCGCGGGTGACACACCGCAGCTGGCGAGCGTCAAAGCGGTTGATGACATCTACCCGATGTACGGTGAGCTGCAGACCAGCCCGTCAGGGTTAAAACCCAAACCTGGTACGGTGTTGCTGGCACCGCGTCTGATGGCGCTGCTTAACCTGAAAGCGGGTGACAGCATTGATGTCGGTGACGCCACGCTGAAGATTACCGGAGAAGTGGTTCAGGAACCTGACTCCGGTTTTAACCCGTTCCAGCTCGCGCCACGGTTACTTATGAACACCGCTGACGTGGCGAAAACCCATGCCGTGCTACCGGGAAGCCGCGTGACCTGGCGCTATAAATTTGGCGGTACGCCCGTACAGCTTGGGGAGTATGAAAAATGGCTTCTGCCGCAGTTAAAGCCAGAGCACCGCTGGTATGGGCTGGAGCAGGACGAAGGGGTACTTGGCAAATCTCTTGAACGTTCTCAGCAATTTCTGCTGCTTTCGGCGCTATTAACCCTGCTGTTGGCGGTAGCGGCAATCGCCGTTGCGATGGGGCACTACTGCCGCAGCCGTTACGATCTGGTGGCGATCCTGAAAACCCTGGGGGCCGGGCGGGCGCAACTGCGTAAGTTGATTATCGGCCAGTGGCTGATGGTACTGATGCTGTCAGCGGTGACTGGCGGGGTGATGGGATTAGTGTTTGAAAAACTGCTGATGGTGCTGCTGAAACCGGTACTGCCAGCTGCATTACCACCAGCCAGCCTCTGGCCGTGGCTGTGGGCGATGGGGGCAATGACGGTGATTTCACTGCTGGTGGGATTGCGCCCGTACCGGCTGCTGATTGCGACGCAGCCGCTGCGTGTGTTACGCCGTGATGTGGTGGCAAACGTCTGGCCACTGAAATTTTACCTTCCCGCAATTACCGCAGTGGTGGTTGGGCTGCTGGCCTGGTTGATGGGGGGCAGTACGCTACTGTGGGCCGTGCTGGCTGGTGCGGTCGTACTGGCGCTGTTGTGCGGCGTACTGGGCTGGGTATTGCTCAGGCTCCTGAAGGGGGGCACGGTAAAATCGCTTCCCGTACGGCTGGCGGTTAACCGTTTGCTGCATCAACCGTGGTCAACGCTGAGCCAGCTTTCAGCGTTTTCGCTGTCGTTTATGCTGCTGGCTCTTCTGCTGGTGCTGCGTGGCGATCTGCTGGATCGCTGGCAACAGCAGCTTCCGCCGGAAAGCCCGAACTATTTTCTGATCAACATTGCGCCTGAACAGGTCGCCCCGCTGAAGGCATTTCTCTCGCAACACCAGATTGTGCCGGAATCGTTCTATCCGGTTGTTCGCGCGCGTCTGACGCAGATCAACGGCCAGCCAACGGAGAGCAACAAGGACGAGGCGCTTAACCGCGAGCTGAACCTGACCTGGCAGGAGAAGCGTCCCGATCACAATCCGCTTATCGCCGGAACCTGGCCGCCAAAAGTGGGTGAAGTTTCAATGGAAGAGGGGCTGGCCACACGCCTGAATATCAGGCTGGGGGATTCAGTGACCTTTACCGGTGACACCCAGGATTTCAGTGCGAAAGTGACCAGCCTGCGCAAAGTGGACTGGGAAAGCCTGCGACCAAACTTCTTCTTTATCTTCCCGGCAGGCGCGCTGGACGGGCAGCCGCAGAGCTGGCTCACCAGCTTCCGCTGGGAAAACGGCAACGGGATGCTGACCCAGCTTAATCGCGAATTCCCGACCGTGAGCCTGCTGGATATTGGTGCGATCCTGAAGCAAGTAGGACAAGTACTGGAGCAGGTGAGCCGTGCCCTCGAGGTGATGGTCGTACTGGTTACCCTCTGCGGTGTTCTGTTGCTGCTGGCACAGGTGCAGGTTGGGATGCGTCAGCGCTATCAGGAACTGGTGGTTTACCGCACACTGGGGGCGAGTAAGCGGCTGCTGCGTGCAACGCTCTGGAGTGAGTTCGCCCTGCTGGGGCTGGTGGCAGGCCTGGTGGCGGCTATTGGTGCGGAGACAGCACTGGCGATGCTGCAGACGAAAGTCTTCGACTTCCCGTGGGAACCTGACTGGCGGCTGTGGCTCACGCTACCGATCTGCGGCGCGCTACTGTTATCACTCTGTGGCGGCTGGCTCGGCACGCGATTGCTCAAAGGTAAAGCGCTGTTCCGGCAGTTTGTTAGTTAGTTTACCTCCGTGATGATTACGTACCGGTTTATATGCTGGTACGTAATCACTTAGTAGCACAGATTGGTAACAGGCGTCATTTTAGTAGCACAAATCATTAAAAAACCGCACACACAGTCATAGTATTTCCAGTTAATATTCACCAGCTAAATATTTAGTGGCGTGTCTATCAAGGAAAAATAATGACTATAAAAAAATCAGCGCTGGCGGCAACGATCGGCGCGGCAGTGGCATTGACGTCTTTTGCATCTCAGGCGGAAATCACCGTTCTTAAACAAGATCCACAGGCGGGTAACCCGCTGAGCCGTCTGAACTTCACCGTTGGCGGCAGTATCCGTCCTCAGTTCAACATGATGACGGGCGATGGCGACAAAGGCTCCTACAAGCGTAACGGCTTCGACGGCGGTACCCGTTTCCGTTTCGCAGCGGACTACTACCTGTTTGATGACATCAGCTGGGTAAGCTACTACGAGCTGGGTGTCAACATTCCTGCGCTGTTCAACTGGGATAATCACTACAAAGAGGGGGCTAACGACACCTCTCGCCGTATGCTGTATACCGGTCTGAAGAGCGACACCTGGGGTACGCTGACCTTCGGTCAACAGAACAGCGTTTACTATGATGTGGTGGGTGCGAAAACCGATATCTGGGACTACGACATGATTGGTCAGGCACCAGGTAACGGTATCAACGGCGACTACGACGGTTCTTACCGTTCACGTAAAATGCTGAAATACAAGAAAACTGTGGGCGATGCTGATATCTATGCATCCTACCTGTTCGAAGACAACGAATACCTGCCAGGCAACGGCCTGCGTTACAAACGTAAAGGCGGCGGTTCACTGGGTCTGGATTATCACCTGACCAAAGATCTGACCTGGGGTACGGCGTGGAACTACACCCGTGCGGATATGCGTAACCCGGAAAATGGCGATAGCGAAACGTACAACCAGAACATCCTGGGGACTGCGCTGAGCTGGAAACCTGACAACTGGACCTTCTCTGCTGGCGGCGGCTGGTACCAGAACTTCCTGACCACCAAAAAAGTATCCACTGACGACTACTTTGCGGGTGATGCATGGGGTATTGAGTACTTCGCAGGCTACAAATTCCCAATCAATCAGTATGCGGTTAAATCCATCCAGCCTTACTTCATGGGTGACCGTATTGAATACGTGAATGGCCGTAACTACCAGCGCATCGACAACGGTGTGGGTATCAGCTTCCAGCTGGATTACGGTTTCCGTGTTGATTACGAACACGTGTTCACCTCCAGCACCGACGATCTGGGCGATATGAACCTGGTCCGTCTGCGTTACGACTTCTAAGTTCTGACCCTCTCCCGGAAAGGGAGAGGGGAAACATGCAGGCCGGGTAAGGCGTAGCCGTCACCCGGCTTTTTTCAGCGTGCAAGCCACCCGGCAACCTCTTCGAACGTTCCGCGATAGACAATCTTGTCCGCTTTCTTTTCAAGCTGATAGCGGTACATCGGGTCGTAATAGTCATTCAGCAGCGGCGCAAGCCAGCTAACGTGTGCTCCGGTTCCACCTGAACGTTGCTGTTCCAGGAGCGCGACATCCAACAGCGCTGTGAATTCAGCAAAGCGCTGCAGCCCCAGACGGCGGCGAATGGCGAACAGGCCGTGGTGCAGATAGTCGCTGTACTCTTTCCAGCCCAACTCTTCACCGAATGCGGCAGAAAAATCCGCCCACATATGGTCGAAATACTCTTCACGCAGACGCTCAAGACGGATTTCAAACGGGTCTTCTACCACGACGATGGCGGCTTGCACCATGCGGTCACGCAGACACTCCGGCAGGTGGTTAGAGCCAATCATCCGGCCTTCATCTTCGAGCACCCAGCGTGCGGCATCTTTTTTTAACAGCTCAACGGCCAGCTGGTTTTCAAAACTCGCCTGCGAGAGTTGCGGTGTGAGCGTGCGACCAAACGACGAGCCGCGATGGTGCGCCAGCCCTTCCAGATCGATACCTTGCACATGCTGTTTCACCAGCAGCGTTTTACCGCTTCCGGTACAGCCGCCAATCAGCACCATCGGTTTTTGCACCTGCTCTGCGGTGGCCTGAATCGCCGCCTGGCGCAGCATTTTATAGCCACCTCTGATCAGCGGGTAATCAACGCCGGCCTCTTTTAGCCATGCCTGAGTAATATGCGAGCGCTGGCCGCCGCGCGCGCAGCAGAGATAGCCGTGAGGATGTGCCAGGCTTGCTTCGCGCCAGGCGTTGATGCGGTCGTCACGGGTTTTACCGGAAACCAGGCTATGACCGAGTGCAAGGGCGGCTTCCGGCCCCTGGCGTTTATAGCAGGTACCGACGGCGGCGCGTTCGTCATCGTTCATCAAAGGCAGGTTGAGTGCCGCAGGCATCGCACCCTGTGCAAATTCGATCGGCGCGCGAACGTCGATTAAAGGGGTATCGGACGCGAGGATCGCGCGATAATCCGTTCCATCGTTCATGGTTATTCCAGAAATCAAAACAGCAATGGACGACGATTTTACGCGCGTGAGATGAAGCCGGGGAAGGGGAAGATCAACTCCCCGGCACTTATCGCTTATTTAAGCTTCGATTGCGCCCAGACAATACCGCTCGCGTATTCTGGCGGTAACAGTGGGATCATCGCTTCCAGGGTGGCGCTCAGGCGGCCCGTGTCGGAATCGTTCAGGTTCAGGTGACCCACTTTACGACCCGGACGCACCTCTTTGTCGTACCAGTGCAGATGCACCAGCGGCAGCTTCAGCCAATCGTAGTTCAAATCGGTACCGATCAGGTTGATCATCACTGACGGGCTGTTCACTACCGGTTGCGGCAAGGGTAAATCAGTAATGGCGCGCAGGTGCAGTTCAAACTGGCTGATGGACGCGCCGTTTTGCGTCCAGTGGCCGCTGTTGTGTACGCGTGGAGCCAGTTCGTTGATCAGCAAACCGGACGGCGTGACGAAGCACTCCATCGCCATTACGCCGACATAACCCAGCTCGTGCATGATGGCGGAGAGCATGTCTTCTGCCTGCGCCTGTTGTGCGGCAAGAGCCAGCGGGAACGCCACGCTGGTGCGCAGAATACCTTCCTGATGCAGGTTATGCGTCAGCGGATAAAACACGGTGTGGCCGTCATGCGAACGAGCGCCCACCAGCGACACTTCGCCGCTAAAGTTGATGCCCTGCTCAACGATGCACTCACCGTAGCAGTCATCCGGCAGTTCAGCGGTTTCGTGTGCGCGCAGACGCCACTGTCCACGGCCGTCATAACCGCCCACGCGACGCTTCACAATAGCCAGTTCGCCCAGCATGTCGAAGACGTCAGCCCATTCGCTTTTGTCAGACAGCAACTGCCACGGCGCGGTTGCAAGCCCGAGTTTATCGAACAGCTGCTTTTGTGTCAGACGGTCAGCAATAATCGGGAACACATCGCGGTTCACAAAGGCGTTATGACGCGCCAGTTCACGCGTCAGCGCGGTTTCCGGCCAGCGTTCGATCTCTGCGGTAATCACGCTCTGGTGAAACGGAACGGCTTCCGGTTCGTCATCCAGGCCGACAGGCCAGACGCTAATGCCCAGCGGCTCTCCGGCCTGACGCAGCATGCGGCCCAACTGACCATTGCCGAGGACGCAAACCTGCTTCATGCCGCACCCCGCGGATCCGGGTTGTCCAGCACCTCGTCGGTCTGGGCTTTACGCCAGTCCGCCAGACGCTGATGTATTGCTTTATCGTGGGTCGCCAGAATTTGCGCGGCCAGCAGAGCGGCGTTTGCTGCCCCCGCTTTGCCAATCGCCAGCGTACCGACAGGAATGCCGCGCGGCATCTGAACGATGGAATAGAGGCTGTCGACGCCGCTTAACGCCGCGCTTTGCACTGGAACGCCCAGTACCGGCACCAGCGTTTTGGCGGCAATCATGCCGGGCAGATGTGCTGCGCCGCCCGCACCGGCAATGATCACCTCGTAGCCGTTCTCTTCAGCGCTTTCGGCGAAGCTGAACAGTTTGTCGGGTGTGCGGTGTGCGGAAACCACTTCAACGTGGTGCGGAACATTCAGGATTTCGAAGATTTCGGCGGCGAACTGCATGGTAGCCCAGTCGCTTTTGGACCCCATCACGATGGCGACACGCGCCGGATTATTGCGGGAAGACATGCGTCTTAAAACTCCTGTGGTGCGAAACACACTGCTTTCGAGGGCACAGAGAATAGCATGTAATACGGGCAAGGAAAACGGTTGCGCGGCTAAAACTTGAGCCGTTGTGGACCTCCGCGCATAACAAAACAGACCGCATTTGGCGGTCTGTTTAGCGAAAGTCTCTG
This sequence comes from Enterobacter sp. LM3, assembly GCF_046622475.1. NCBI lineage: Bacteria > Pseudomonadati > Pseudomonadota > Gammaproteobacteria > Enterobacterales > Enterobacteriaceae > Enterobacter > Enterobacter sp. LM3. Next base: position 22,456 of record NZ_JBJURN010000011.1, read on the forward strand.
GCGATTTTTACAGGAGATTGCCTGCTGTCAGGTTTTCTTTATCGAATGCATGGCCGACATCAATATGATTTTCCATGCTGGTGTCGATATTCGAACCTGCTTCTGGGGTGGAGAAGCGATTCTCCGCCGCCATCGCGCCAGTGGACAGGACAGCGGCCAGCAGCAGGGCGCTCACGATGCTGATTGTTTTCATTCTCTGTTCCTTGCTCATCATATTGTCGCTGTCGCTTGTCTGTTTACTGGCGGCACGGCAATCAGGGGTCTTATTTCGTCAGTTCTGCAGTCATGTGAACGCGGTTGTTGAACCGTGCGCTGGTGATTTTGTAAGACGCACCCTGTTCAGCAGCCTGAGCGGCAATTTTGGCTTCTGCGCGGTCAAGGGTAGAGGCGGTAGCGCTGACGCTCTGAGCGAAAGAACCGAAAGAGATCATAGAGAGAGCAGCAACTGAAACGAAAGTTTTGATGGATTTCATGGTCGTATTCCTTAAGTATTTTGTCTTGGATAGGGCGTGTTGCCCTGATGTGATAAATAATAGAACGACCACGGATTGGTTAAAATCGAAACAATTTGCGAATGTTATTCAAAAAAAATGAATGATATTAAACGTGCAGTGTGGGGGGAATTCAGAAAGGAAATGCGATCAGCTCGACGCCTTCAGGCGTGACTTTCACCATCGACCCTTCACTGTGCCAGGCACCCAGTACCACGCGGTGGGCGGGTTCGTCGTTGGCCGTCAGTGTGTGTACGTCCGGGCGATGGGTATGGCCGTGGATCAACCACTGGACGTGGTGCTTTTCCATCACGCTGACAACTGCCTGGGGGTTAACGTCCATGATGGTCATGGATTTGCTGCTGTTGGCGGCCTTACTGCCCGCGCGCATTCTGGCGGCGATGCGGTTACGGATAAACAGCGGCAGAGCCAGGAAAACTTTTTGGATCCACGGGGTGTGGACTTTGGCGCGAAACGCCTGGTAGCCGGTATCGTCGGTGCAGAGCGTGTCGCCGTGCATGATCAAAACGTTACGACCATAGAGGTTGAGTACCTGTTCTTCAGGCAACAACGTCATACCGCTTTCACGGGCGTAGCGCTTACCGAGCAGGAAATCACGGTTGCCGTGAATGAAGTAGCAGGGGACGCCGGAATCAACCAGCGCTTTAATGGCTGCCGCCATTTCGTGATGGAGCGGGTTGGGATCATCGTCGCCAATCCAGGCTTCAAACAGGTCGCCGAGGATGTAAAGCGCATCGGCGCTTTTCGCTTCACCGCGTAAAAAACGCAGAAAACCGGCGGTGATCGCCGGTTCTTCTGTTTGCAGATGCAAATCTGCAATAAAGAGTGTCGCCACGAATTACTCGCTGACGGTCACGCTTGTGATCACAACGTCTTCTTTTGGAACGTCCTGATGCATACCGCTGCGGCCAGTAGAAACGGCTTTGATCTTGTCAACGACGTCCATGCCTTCAACGACTTCGGCAAATACGCAGTAGCCCCAACCCTGCAGGCTTTCGCCAGAGAAGTTCAGGAAGTCGTTGTCAGCCACGTTAATGAAGAACTGTGCGGTAGCAGAGTGAGGAGCCTGAGTACGCGCCATTGCCAGCGTGCCACGGGTGTTTTTCAGACCGTTGTTCGCTTCGTTTTTAATCGCTTCTTTCGTCGCTTTCTGGTTCATGCCAGGTTCGAAGCCGCCGCCCTGGATCATAAAACCGTTGATTACGCGGTGGAAAATGGTGTTGTTGTAGAAACCTTCGCGGCAGTAGTCCAGGAAGTTTTTAACTGTTTCAGGCGCTTTGTCATCAAAAGTCTTGATTACGATATCGCCATGATTAGTGTGGAAAGTAACCATTTTTGCATCCTGTTCCGTTATTGTGGTGCGTCAACCCGTGTTCGGGTCACATATAGGGGCTTGTTATAGCATAACCACAGGATGCGATCACCTTGCATTGTGTGCTGCTTCGGGTTTGAATTACGGGTAGAATACCCGGTTTTCGTCCACACACGTGTTTACATGGAATCTTCGATGTTAAAAATCTTTAATACAATGACGCGCCAAAAAGAGGAATTTAAACCTATCCATGCCGGGGAAGTCGGCATGTACGTGTGTGGTATTACGGTTTACGATCTCTGTCATATCGGCCACGGCCGTACGTTTGTTGCCTTTGACGTAGTTTCACGTTACCTGCGTTTCCTGGGCTACAACCTCAAGTACGTGCGCAACATCACCGACATTGACGACAAAATCATTAAACGCGCTAATGAAAATGGCGAAAACTTCGTCGCGCTGGTCGATCGCATGATCGTGGAAATGCATAACGATTTTGATGCGTTAAATATTCAGCGTCCGGACAGCGAGCCGCGTGCAACCCACCATATTCACGAAATTATCGACATCACCGAAAAACTGATCGAACGCGGTCACGCTTACGTAGCGGATAATGGTGACGTGATGTTCTCGGTACCGACTGATCCAACTTACGGCCAGCTTTCCCGTCAGGATCTGGATCAGCTGCAGGCCGGTGCCCGCGTTGACGTGGTCGACGTGAAGCGTAACCCGATGGACTTCGTGCTGTGGAAGATGTCCAAAGAGGGCGAGCCAAGCTGGCCGTCTCCGTGGGGAGAAGGGCGTCCTGGCTGGCACATTGAGTGCTCGGCGATGAACTGCAAGCAACTGGGTAACCATTTCGACATTCACGGTGGCGGTTCGGATCTGATGTTCCCGCACCACGAAAACGAAATTGCGCAGTCTACCTGTGCCCACGGCGGCGAGTATGTTAATTACTGGATGCACTCCGGGATGGTGATGGTTGACCGCGAGAAGATGTCGAAATCACTGGGCAACTTCTTCACCGTGCGTGACGTGCTGAAGTATTACGACGCGGAAACCGTGCGTTACTTCCTGATGTCCGGCCACTATCGCAGCCAGCTGAATTACAGCGAAGAGAACCTGAAGCAGGCGCGCTCTGCGCTGGAACGTCTGTACACCGCACTGCGTGGTACCGACAAGTCCGTCGCGGCAGCAGGCGGTGAAGCGTTCGAAGCACGCTTTGTTGAGGTGATGAACGATGACTTCAACACACCAGAAGCCTATTCCGTACTGTTCGATATGGCGCGTGAAGTGAACCGTCTGAAATCTGAAGATATGGCTGCCGCTAATGCGCTGGCGTCACATCTGCGCAAACTCTCTTCCGTGCTCGGCCTGCTGGAGCAGGAGCCAGACGTGTTCCTGCAGAGCGGGGCCCAGGCGGACGATGGCGAAGTGGCAGAGATTGAAGCACTGATCAAGGCACGTCTGGAAGCGCGTCAGGCGAAAGACTGGGCGGCGGCAGATGCAGCACGTAATCGTCTGACCGAAATGGGTATCATCCTGGAAGATGGCCCGCAGGGCACGACGTGGCGTCGTAAGTAAGCCTGTTATGCCCGGTGGCGCTTATGCTTACCGGGCCCACAGGAGCATGAGTGTAGGCCGGGTCAGGCGTAGCCGCCACCCGGCTTTTTTTATGCCGATTCTCTGGTGATAAGCTGCCCGGAAAGGGTGATCCGTTGCGTTTGCAGCCCAGGCTCTTTCAGATTGCGTATCATCAACCCGGCGGCCTGGCGTCCCGTTTCTTCGCTGGCGGATGAAACGTAAGTAAACGACGGCGAGGTGAGGTTCACGTGCAGCATATCTTCAAAACCGACCAGCGCGACCTGTTGGGTTAAAAACACATCTTTCCCCACGGTACGTCCCACCTGATGAATGCCGGAAATAGAGCCGATCATCGCATCCGGTGAGTGGCAGAGCAGGGCGGTGATGGTGTTGTTCTTTTCCAGTAGCTGGCGAGTGGCAAAACCTGCCGCCAGCGTATCATCGCTACAGGCAGGAGAATACTCGTCACGCCAGAGCAGCCCGTTTTGCGTCATTGCGCTGCGAAAGCCGAGCAGACGCTGCTCGCGGATAAGACAACCTTCACGCCCACCAATGTAGGCAATATTGCGGTGTCCACGCTCAATAAGGTAACGCGCCGCAAGGTTTGCCGCCTGGCGGTTATCGCGCATCACCAGGTTGCATTTTTCGTCCAGCAAAGACTGGGAGACCGCTACCAGCGGTAAGGGACACTGGCGGATGTGTTCCGGCAGGGCGGCAGTGCGAGTGTCAGAGGCAAGGTAAATCACGCCAGCCACGCCTTGCTGTTTAAACGACAGCAGACAGCGCTCAAGATGGTCGTGGTCGTTCAGCGGCTGGCCGAGAAAAACCATATACCCCTGTTTTTCCAGCTCCTGAACAATGCTCGCCATCACCTTGATGGAAAAGCTGTCGCTGAAATCGCGCAGGATCAGGCCAATCAGGTTGGAGGTGTTGGCGCGAAGGTTGGCAGCGGCAACGTTATGCACATAGCCCAGCGTATTGATGGCAGCATTGACCTTCCCGATCGTTGCCTCTGAGATTTTCCCTTTCTGGCGTAGGACCAGCGAAACGGTAGAGACCGAAACCCCCGCGTGCTTTGCCACATCAATAATGCTGACTTTCTTCAAAACTGCTCCCTGAAATTTACCCATTATCAGCCAGTTAAGACAACGTCTCCCAGCGTACAGGAGACGTGTCGTTCAGGCATCTTATTATTTGCCGATTATGGTGGACATGGTCTGGGCGATAAACTGTGCTCTGGCACCGAAAATCACCTGGATACCGTTGTCTCCGACGAAGACCACGCCGCGTGCGCCCAGGCCGTTGAGGCCGTCTTTATCCACCGCATCGCTTTTCGCCACTTCCAGGCGCAGACGGGTGATACAGGATCCGACGGAATCGATGTTATGTGCCCCGCCCAGCAGACCGATGATCTCAGTTGCGATTTCAGTGTCGGTTTTATCGTCTGCACTGGCGGTGACTTCGGTGCGGCCCGGCGTTTTCACGTCGAAACGACGGATAACGAAGCGGAACGTGAAGTAGTAAATCATCCCCATTGGAATGCCGATGATAATGGCGTTCAGGAAGTTGGTCTGGTAACCGTTAAATGATGGCAGGATCCCGAACGACAGATAATCAATAAAGCCTGCAGAGAAAGATTTGGCAATATGGGCATGCAGCAGGTACATGGTCATGTAGGCCAGACCCGCCATAATGGCGTTGAAGACATACAGAACTGGAGCCACAAAGATAAAGGTGAACTCAACCGGTTCGGTGATCCCCGTCAGGAAGCAGGTAAGTGCCGCAGAGAACAGAATACCGGCAGCAATTTTCTTATTCTTCGTGTGCGCTTCGTGATACATCGCCAGGCAGGCCGCAGGCAGTGCAAACAGCATCAGCGGGAATTCACCCTGCATGAACTTACCGGCATTTTGGTACGTATCGCTGCTGAAAGACTTCGCCCCTTCTTCCAGCATTTTGAACCAGATGGTCTGGTCACCGTGGATCACCTGGCCTGCCTGGGTGGTGTAGTCCCCAAACGAATACCAGAAAGAGGGATACCAGATGTGGTGCAGACCAAGCGGGATCAATGCGCGTTCCACCAGACCGAAGATAAAGGTCGATGCCGCCTGATTATCCCCGTTAACGACAACAGAAAGTGCATCGATACCGGACTGAATATGTTGCCAGATATACGGCAACAGCAGGCCGAGCAGGAACGACAGAAACGCCGTTGCAATCGCCACAAAGCGTTTACCGGAGAAGAAACCGAGGAACTCCGGCAACTGCATGGTGTGAAAACGGTTGTAACACCATGCCGCGAGAATACCGCAGATAAGACCGCCAAAGACGCCCATCTGCAGCGTCGGGATGCCGACGACCATCGCATATTTCCCGCCCTGAGAGGCCATCTCCGGCGTGATGCTGAGCACGGTATTGATGGTGATGTTGGTGACAAACACCGAAACGGCCGCAGAGAGCGCCGCAATGCCCGATTCTGACGCCAGACCGACAGCGGAGCCAATCGCGAAGAGCATCGGCAGGTTATCAAAAATAACCCCGCCCGCGTTCATCATCAGCGGCAGGTGGAACTTATCGCCAAAGGCCAGCAGCAGGCCCGCAGCGGGAAGCAGTGAAATTGGCAGCATTAAGGCGCGACCAATCATCGATAACTTAGACAGCGATTTAACAAACCCTGATATCAGACTCATGCTGATTTCCCCCCGAGTAGCGCTTTTTATGCGCTGTTATTGTAAGTAGAACGTTTTAGTAGAACGTTCTACTTATCGTGAGGAAAGTATGAAAACTGCGCAACTTAATTTTCACATTTCAACAGATGAAATAGTGATTATTTGAAGTTGATCGATAATTAACCTCGATGGATGTGGGGGATTTTATCCCCTTTCTGCGGGGTACGCTTCGGGGAGAGGCGGGTTTTTTCCCGGCGCTGCGCCTGGTTACAGTGGTACAGCGGTGTGAGTGATAACGCCAGGCCCCTGGTGACGTGTTATATATGGTCAAGGGTTCATGCAAATGCATGAACCCTGATAACAAATGCAGTTTAATCGATGAGTTAATAAAAACGGATGATCAACTGCTTCTGTTTTTTACAATTACTTTTTTATGAATTTACCGTAATTGATGCTGTAGTGATTAAGTCAGATAGCTCGGTTTCGTTAAATAATCTTGCACGATAGCCCTCTGCAGGGAATTGAGGCGCGCCATCAGGTAGAGAAATAACATCATAGATGGTGGCAATCATATTACCGTTCACATCAGAGATAAAGAATGAACGGGCATGGTTAGTAAAAATAACGAAGTAATCATCATGGTCAAACACTCCCCCCATAAAATCGGTCCACTGGATGATGGGGGTAGTTGGCAGTTCAATCGGTGCATGAATTTCCACTGCAGTTTTTGCTGCTAAGTCTACAGCATAGAATAGAATGCGAGCCGGAGGTGTTGAATAGGTATCGGTGGTTGGATCATCATTTATAGGGCGAATGACAGGGCTTCCATCTGCACCAACACAGGATCTATTATCAAAGACAGATAAAACAAATTTACCTACGGTAGGGTCGATATTTCCTGCAAATGCACTGTTATTAGTGATGCACACAGTGTGAGCACCATTTTCATAGTTAGTAATTCCGGTATTATCGATATGAGTAGTCGCTTGAATTGCCGGGAATTGAGGGTTGAAATTACCCGTGTCGATCGCCCACAAGATACTACCATCAACGATAGATACGCCAAAAGTTGTACTCGTGGTGCGAGAGTGCGCAATAATTGCTTCCTCATTGTTTGGACTGCTTTGGATCCATGTGAGTGAATTCAAATGAACATCATTAGGTGTGTTGTTATTTAATATCTGAGAGCCGCTATATTCACTGGTATAGTTTTTTGCCCAAATCATTTTACCTGTCTGATCGTTGAACTTCAGGATACAGGAGTCTTGTGCCATCGTATTGCTTATTCGATTAGGACTATCGCTACCAAACATATAGATATCGCCTGCTGAGTCCCAGACTAAATCGTGAGTGTTTGAATAGTGATTGCCATTAGAATCACGCATGTCGAATTCAAAAATGACATTACCGAGAATGTCAATTTTGAAAAAGCGTCGACCGTACCATGAAAAATCTTCATCGCTACCGGTATAAATGTAGCCATTGTGAATTCTCAACGGCTGGAGATGATAAACCGATAAAAAATTAAAACGCAGGTCACCGTTTTCATCGTAACCTCGGCCAGTTGATTGCATTAACCAACTATTTCCCCAGACAGATGTAAATAACGTAGGATCTGTTTGTTCAATATCGAGGTGGAAGATAACGGATGGATCATAGACCTGATCCACCGTGCTAACAGAGAATGGTTGGTTGTAAACCTCAGTTCCAGTTTCGTCCTTAAACACAACCTGGACGTTGTTGGCATATTGCGCGTAAAGGCCAATAACAGGGATTTTTATGGTTTGAGAAACGGCATAAATCAGATCCGATGTATAGGTAAAATCTACGCTGGTTGGGCTGGTTGTCCTTTTTGATACAGTGTAAGAATAACTTACTGGTGTATCTGAAGTAAAATAAATATATGCAGCGAGCTGATTGTCGGCCGGTGCAAGTTCAGTTTTAACATAAGTAATTGTCATGATTGAATTCCTTTTTGGTTCGTAAAATATTTTTGTCAGGGCAGCACGATGTCGCCAATAAAAATAGCGGGCTGTTTTGACAGTGTGCAATAACCTTACCGTGAAGATAATATATTGCCTTTGGTTGTTTATTGAAAAATAAGATGAATATAATCTGGTTTTATAATTCTCCTTTTTCTATACTGGCTGCGTAAACAGCGATAGGTGTAATCGTTTTTTAGATACTCTTAAGGATACATTTTTCGTGAGAGTTGAAAATGAACGCCATCCTTTATTTCCGTCCAGTTACCTCCCCACTCAACATCAACATTCAACTCACGGGCCGCCTGAAACACAGCTGTTGCAATTGTCTGGTAATGTTTAAACTCCCATGACGCCGTACCATTGATAACTGCGAATATATCAACGGCATGCCCCGTTAAATGTCTGCTTTTCGACGTTAATGATTTTCCTGATGCCAGTAGCTCAAGTTGCCGTTTTTGGGTTCTTAACCCTTCTGAAATACCGAAATCAATCGGTGATAATTTCAATGCTTTTCTCATTACATCAGAAAGATCCTTATGTACACCTTTAAGATTCCTTTCAGTAGTCTTACTGAATTCATGATTTATCATTATTCTCTCCAGAGATTTTCTTCCAGTAATAATTAAGGGCGACAACGCCCATTGCACCTGATATACCACTAACCGCAAGCGAAGTATGAAATACTGTTCCGAGACTTTGTGACATCAATCCAGCAAGTAAGCCGGTAAATCCTGACACGATAATTTGTGCCAATGCCGCGAATAAATTTCTTCCCGACTGACCAGACTTAACGTCAAGGAGATATCTAACAAGACCTCCCCATGCGCCGAATAATATTATGTAGATCCAGCTAAAAAATGCATTTGATGATGGGTCTTTCCATGGCAAAACAATTACCTCCATAGATTTTTTAAGTAAAAAATTTTACCGCATGATGAGATTACTTTTTCGTAAAAAGCTATATGCATGTGCTATGCAGTAAATAATAAACGTTGAGCAACCCTGTTTCGTGATGGATGTCACACGGAATGCAATTAATAGATTTTGTCGATCAATTTTGGTGAAATGATAGTTATGTATTATTGATGGTGAAGATTATATTTAGTAGTGGAATACATAAGAGAGAGCAGGGGGAGAGGGGGTAACCCGATAGTGCGAGGACTACCGGGTTGGGGGTGGGAATTATGCTGTAACCGTAACGCTCTGTCCTTCAAAGCTCACGGTCTGACCTGCGACAATCTTACAGCGCTTGCGGGTTTCCACCGCGCCGTCGACTTTGACCAGCCCATCCGCGATCGCGATTTTCGCCTGCGCGCCACTTTCGCTCCAGCCTTCCAGCTTGAGCAGATCGCACAGCTCAACGTGCGGGTGTTTACCTAAAGAAAAATTGGCCATTTTTACGCGTCCTCTACGTCGTGATACTCCTCGCACGCCTGCAAGGTATTCTGAATCAATGTTGCTACGGTCATCGGGCCAACACCGCCCGGTACTGGGGTGATGTAAGACGCACGCGCTGCGGCATCTTCGTAAACCACGTCGCCGACAACCTTGCCGCTTTCCAGACGGTTAATTCCGACGTCCACGACAATCGCACCCTCTTTAATCCACTCACCTGGAATAAAGCCTGGTTTACCCACTGCGACGATCAGCAGATCGGCGTTTTCTACGTGGTGACGCAGGTTTTTGGTGAAGCGGTGGGTCACGGTGGTGGTGCAGCCAGCCAGCAGCAACTCCATGCTCATCGGGCGGCCAACGATGTTGGATGCACCAATGACAACGGCGTTCAGGCCGTAGGTGTCGATGTTGTAGCGCTCCAGCAACGTGACGATCCCGCGAGGGGTGCACGGACGCAGGCGCGGTGCACGCTGGCACAGGCGACCCACGTTATACGGGTGGAAACCGTCGACATCTTTGTCTGGTGCAATACGCTCCAGCACCTTCACGTTGTCGATGCCCGCAGGCAGCGGCAACTGAACCAGAATGCCGTCGATTGCTTTATCGGCATTCAGGGTGTCAATCAGCTCAAGCAGTTCTGCTTCGCTGGTGGTTTCGGGCAGATCGTAGGAGCGGGAGACAAAACCCACTTCTTCACACGCTTTGCGCTTGCTGCCGACATAAATCTGCGATGCCGGGTTGCTACCAACCAGCACAACAGCCAACCCTGGGGCTCGTTTTCCGGCCGCTCTGCGCGCCTTCACTTTTTCCGCAACCTCAGAGCGCACCTGCTGCGCAATCGTTTTACCGTCAATAATCTTTGCTGCCATCAGAGAGAAGATTCCGTCTGTAACGTTTGAAAGGGGGATTGCCTATATTTTGTCAGAAGCGAGCGCCGCTGTCAGTCACCCTTTGCGAGATTTCCACAACTGGCTGCAAAACCCCTGGTTTTGACATGGTCAATTTCCTAGGCGGGATTAGGATGTGGCCTGGTGAAATGGCAGCGTTTTGACATATTTTAATATTCGTTCCTGAGCTACTTTGTCTCCTCCGAAATAAGCTTTCAATTAATCGATTGAACGTATTTCTTATTCCCGGTTTTTCGCGGGAAGGGTTATTTACATTTTAAAGGAATAGACATGAAATTCAGCAATATTGCATCTACCGTTGTTGCCGCTCTGGCCCTGGTCGCGGGTGCCGCTCATGCAGAAGATACTACTACGCCCGTTTCCGTTAATGGCGGTACCGTGCATTTTAAAGGTGAATTAGTGAATGCCGCGTGCTCTGTTAATACGGCATCTTCTGAACAGACGGTTAATCTGGGTCAGTACCGTACCGCGAAATTCACCAAAGTGGGCGACACGACCTCCAATATTCCATTCACTATCGAACTGAATGATTGTGATCCACTGGTAGCAAAAACTGCCGCTGTTGCTTTCACCGGTCAGATTGATGCGACCGATAAAACCCTGCTGGCGGTATCCTCTGGCAGCAACGACAACGCCGCGAAAGGCGTGGGTATCGAGATCCTCGACAGCAAATCCAGCACGCTGACACCGGATGGCGCGACCTTCTCTGCCGCACAGAACCTGATTGAAGGCACCAACACCCTGAACTTCACCGCGCGTTATAAATCCACGGCGGCAACTGCCGAGCCAGGCCAGGCGAACGCGGACGCCACTTTCGTAATGAAATACGAATAATTCCTCTGCACAGGGATGTTTAGGCCTCAGGGATGAGGCCCGTCATACGCTAATGCCAGGAACGAAGGATGACAAGGATCGGGAAACTGCTGCTAGCCCTTACGATGGCTCAACCAGTATTCGCACATACCGTAGTGATCGACGGCGGCAAGGTTCACATCAGAGGTGAGCTGGTCAACGGTGGGTGCGCCGTGGCTCCTGACAGCCAGAGTATGCGTATCGATATGGGGCAGTACCGGACCAATTCCTTTTCCGGCGTGGGCAGCTTTTCAACGGTCAACGTACCTTTTACCGTACGGCTGCTGGACTGCAGCGTGGATGTCTCGCGCACCGTAGGGATCCAGTTCCAGGGCGTCACGCCGGCGGAAGATCCACAGGTTTTTCTGGCGACATCACGGCCTGGTGAAACGCCCGTGAGCAGCGGTGTTGGGTTGGCACTTTTTGACGAACAGCAACGCCAGATTATCCCGAACGCGACGGCGGTCAGCTGGTTGCCCATCAATACCCAGGAGCTCGCGTTTCATTTTAGCGCCCGCTATCGGGCTATTTCCGAACACCTCGTGCCAGGCAATATTCAGTCAGATGTCTGGTTCACGTTGATTTATCCATAACGCCTTCTACGCCTGCGAACATATTATTAAAGGTATTGTTGTGATGAACTCCCTAATTAAGCCAGGACTGATTATATCTTTTATTTTGCTGATGGTTTCTGCTTCCGCCAGTGCCTCCGGTGGTATTGCACTGGGGGCCACGCGCGTGATTTATCCGGCAGACGCGAAACAAACTTCGCTGGCGATCACCAACAGCAATAAGCAAGAGCGCTATTTAATTAATGCGTGGATTGAGAATGCTAATGGGCAAAAGGAAAAAACCTTTGCCGTCACGCCACCCTTGTTTGTCAGCGAGCCGGACAGCGAGAACACATTGCGCATTATTTATGCCGGTCCGGCGTTGCCCACTGACCGTGAATCGCTCTTCTTTATGAACGTGAAGGCGATCCCGTCAGTGAGTAAAACGAAAATGGAGGACAACAACGTCCTCCAGCTGGCGATTTTGTCGCGCATCAAGCTGTTCGTACGCCCGAATAAACTGGCGATGCAGCCGGAAGAAGCGTTGTCTCAACTGCGCTTTGAGCGTGTCGGCAACCACCTTAAGGTGAGTAATGCCTCGCCATATTACATCACGCTGGTCAACCTGAAGCTGGGCGGTAAGGCTCTGGACAACCTGATGATTGCGCCTAAAAACTCGGCGCAGCAGGTGCTGCCGGATGCGGCAAGCGGCACGCTTTCCTGGCAGAGCGTGAATGACTACGGCGCGATTACGCCGGCGCGCAGCGTCAATCTGTGATCAGAGACAGGGCGATGAACAATCACCACGGGCGTTACTGCCCGGTAGCACTGGCGCTGATGGCAGCGCTCTGGCCGCAAACTGGCTGGAGCGAAAGCTACTTCAACCCCGCATTTCTCTCCGACGACACCGCTAACGTGGCGGATTTATCGCGTTTTGAACAAGGACACCAGCAGGCTCCAGGCATCTATCGCGTGGATCTCTGGCGTAATGATGAGTTTATTGCCACTCAGGATGTGCGCTTTGAGCAGGCGACTGATGATACGTCACCGGTTGCGGGTGGGCTAACGCCGTGCATCACGCGCGCGATGCTGGACCGATTTGGCGTCAATATTGCGGCGTTTCCTGAGCTGGCAAACACCAGGGGCGACACCTGTATCCCACTGAAGGCGGCTATTCCCGGCAGCGTGGTGGCGTTCAATTTTGCCTCGCAGCGCCTTAATATCAGCCTGCCGCAGGTGGCAATGCAGAACAGCGCCCGCGGCTACATTCCCCCCGAACAGTGGGATGAAGGCATCCCTGCCGCACTGTTGAATTACAGCTTCACCGGCAACCGGGGGAGCGAGGACGACAGCTATTACCTGAACCTGCAAAGCGGGCTGAACTATGGTGCCTGGCGGTTACGCAATAATGGCGCATGGCGTTACACGCAAAACAACGGACAGCGGAACAGCAGCTGGCAGAATATTGGTACCTGGGCGCAGCGCACCGTGATCCCACTCAAAAGCGAGCTGGTACTGGGCGACAGCAATACCGGGAATGATGTTTTCGACAGCGTTGGTTTTCGCGGCGGGCGACTCTACTCCTCCGACAATATGTACCCGGACAGTCTGCAAGGCTACGCGCCAACCGTGCGCGGTATCGCCCGCACGCCAGCAAAAGTGGTCGTTCGTCAGAACGGTTATGTCATTTATCAGAGCTATGTTCAGTCCGGTGCGTTTGCTATTACCGATCTGAACCCGACCTCCTCAAGCGGTGACCTGGAGGTGACGGTCGAAGAGAAGGATGGTAGCCAGCAACGCTATACCGTGCCGTACTCCACCGTGCCATTGCTACAACGTGAGGGACGCTGGAAATATGACCTGGTGGCGGGGGACTACCGCAGCGGTAATAGCGAGCAGGATACGCCGTTCTTCACTCAGGGCACGTTGATTGCCGGCATAGCCGATGGCTACACGCTTTACGGTGGTACACAGCTGGCGTCGCGCTATACCGCGCTGGCCATCGGTGCCGGGAAAAACCTCGGTGACTGGGGCGCGGTTTCCCTCGATCTCACCCACGCCCGCAGCCAGCTCGCGGACGACAGCCGCCATGAAGGCCAGTCGCTGCGTTTCCTCTACGCGAAGTCACTTAACGGATTCGGAACCAACTTCCAGCTGCTGGGCTATCGCTACTCCACGAAAGGGTTCTATACCCTGGACGATGTGGCCTGGCGCTCAATGGAAGGTTATCAGTATGGCGATAGCCAGGATGATGACGGCGTGCCGGATGTACAGAGTTATCACAACCTGACGTGGAATAAGAAAGGGCGTTTCCAGCTCAATATTTCCCAGTCGCTGGGGGATTACGGTTCGGTGTATCTCTCTGGCAGCCAGCAGAGCTACTGGGGAACCAGCGAGTCGAACGTCTGGTATCAGCTGGGTTACGCGGGCGGCGTGCAGGGGATCAACTACTCCGTGTCCTGGTCGTGGAACAAGTCCGTGGGGATCGACGGTACGGACAGGATCGCGTCGTTTAACGTCTCTGTGCCGTTCAGTCTGTTTACCCGCCACGGTTATCGCCGCGATAACGCGATCGACAGAGCCTACGCCACGGCGTCAGCAAGCCGTAATAGCGACGGTGACACCAACTGGCAGACCGGGGTCAGCGGGACGCTGCTTGACGATCGTAACCTGAACTACAGCGTCACGCAGGGGCACACCAGTAATAACGGTGCAAGCGGCAGTGCCAGTGCCAACTGGCAGGCGACCTACGGTACGCTGGGCGCGGGGTATAACTACTCGCGCGATCAGCACGATCTCAACTGGCAGCTTTCTGGTGGCGTGGTGGGCCATGCCGATGGCATAACCTTCAGCCAGCCACTGGGTGATACCAACGTGTTGATCAAAGCTCCAGGGGCAACAGGCGTCAGCGTGGAAAACCAGACCGGGGTGAAAACGGACTGGCGGGGTTATGCGGTGATGCCGTATGCCACGGTCTACCGTTACAACCGCGTAGCGCTGGATACCAACACCATGAGTAACAACACCGACATCGAAAACAACGTGAGCAGCGTGGTACCGACCAAAGGCGCGCTGGTGCGTGCCAGCTTCGATACCCGCATTGGCGTGCGCGCTTTGCTGACGGTGAAGCGCGGTAACCAGCCGGTACCGTTTGGTGCCGTAGTGCGCGAAACCCAAAGCGGCGTGACCAGCATGGTGGGAGATGACGGACAAATTTATTTAAGCGGGCTACCGCTGGAAGGTGAACTGTTGATCCAGTGGGGCAACGGGATGCAGTCCCAGTGTCGTGCGCACTATCGCTTACCGCCTGAAAGCCAGAGCCAGGCCATTACCCTGGCGGGGGCAAGCTGTGATCGCTAACAGGAACCCAATGATGAACATTTTCCGCAACGTAGCCGGTGTTGCCCTGCTGTGTGGCGCGCTGCCCGCGTGGGCGACGGTGTGCCAGAATTCGAATGGCGTCGCGAAGGACATCTCGTATGACCTCTCAAACGTTTTTAACAGCTCCAACAACAAACCGGGCCAAATTATCACCCTGGCGCAAAAATCCGGGATGGTGGGGGTCAGCGCGATTTGCCCGAAGGGAACCACCGGAAAATCGACTATGCGTAGTTATGTCACCGATCTACCTGTTACGACGGAGATCGACAGCTATAAGTATGTGCAGCTCAACGACTACCTTGACGGTGCAATGCAGATCCACGATGACTTCGCAGGCACGTTCTACCCGCCAGCAAGTTATATCCAGATGGGGCAGCACCCCAACGTGCCGAACAACAAGGCATTTCCGGTCACAGATTCAAAGCTGGTCTTTCGCCTGAGGGTGACGCGGCGGTTTATCAACATGGTGGTGATCCCACAGCAGACCATGTTCCGGGTGTATGTCACCACCACGTCGTCCGATCCGCTTAACACGCCGGTGTATACCATCAGCTACAGCGGGACGATTCAGGTTCCGCAAAGCTGTGAGGTTAATGCCGGCAGGGTCGTCGAGTTTGATTTTGGCGACATTGGAGCCTCACTGTTCAGTCAGGCCGGAGCTGGAAACCGCCCTCAGAAGGTTTCGCCACAAACTAAAACCATCGCCATCAAATGCACCAACGTAGAGGCTAATGCTTACCTGACGATGCGAATCGAAGCCGAAAAAGTCTCTGGTAATGCGCTGGTATCGGATAACGCCGATCTGGGGTTTGTGGTTGCTAACGAAAGTGGTACACCGCTCATCCCCAACAACCTGACCAGCAAAATACCGTTCCGTCTGGATGATAGCGCCCAGGCACAGGTGGCGATCCGCGCCTGGCCGGTCAGCATCACAGGTAACAAGCCTAAGGAAGGACGTTTCTCCTCTCGCGGTTATCTGCGCGTGGATTACGATTAAGGAGACGAGATGAACATCTGGAGTCGATCCCTTGCGGCGCTGGTGCTGTTAGTGCTTAACACACACGTGCAGGCTGTCACCGCGCTGGGGGAAATCAATATCGAGTTGTATGGCAACATCGTCGATTTCACCTGCGTGGCAGAAGGCAGTGACAGCGATAAAACCGTCACGCTGGGTACCTGGCCGACAAAACAACTCAGTACGGCGGGAAGCCGGACGCAGCCCGTTCCGTTTACGCTGAAACTGACCGGATGCCCGCCGGGTTCAGCATCCATCACCTTTTCGGGTAAAGCTGAAGGAAGCGATAATAGTCTGCTGGCGCTGAATGATGCCAGTGCAGCCCGCAATGTTGCCGTGGAGATCCGCGACAGAGATAAAACTCGCCTGGCATTGCAGCAGGCCAGTCAGGCGGTTGCCGTTGATGCCGGGGGAAATGCAGAGTTGTCATTTTATGCTAATTATATTGCCACGGCAGATAACCCGCAGCCAGGTAGAGCCGATGCGGATGCTACTTTTATGATTAATTATAATTAGAACTGACCGCACTCCCTGCAACTCATATAAGTTGCAGGGAGTGAATTCAGATTACAGCAATTCGTGCGCTTTGGCATAATCAATTAATTCAACAATGCTCTGTACCCCGAGCTTGGAATAGATATTCGATTTATGTGCGCTGATTGTTTTGTTGCTCAATAATAGTTGTTCCGCAATCTCCTTATTTGATAATCCATTGGCCAGATAACGCAGGACGGTGACCTCGCGATTTGACAATGGCATATCAACCGCTGATCCAGTTCGTGAGCCAAGATGATTTATAAAACTCAGCGTCTCCGAAGGGAAGAATGAATAGCCGGTAAGTATCATATTAACCGCATTGTAGATCTCACCTAAATCTTTTCGTTTGCTGACAAACCCATTTGCGCCTGCGCGAATGGCGCGTCCGGCATAAAAAGCCTCTGATTTAGAAGACAAAAAAAGCACCTTTATGTCTTTGTTGATGTTCCTGATTCTCTTCAGTAATGAGAACCCATCTGTTCCTGTCATTTCGATGTCGAGAATCACCAGATCGATGGGATGGTTACGTATGCAGTCAAGCACTTCGTGACTATCGCCAGACTTGAGTTTAACGACGATGTTTTTATTTTTCTGTAGCAGGACTTCTATCGACATTCTGACAATAGGGTGTTCGTCCATAATGATAACGGATGCCGGTTTCATTTTTTATGCCTCAGATTGTTAAAAGCGTTATGCTGAGTTTTGTTAAAACTCTCGAAAAGCCGGAAGGATAATTGTGCAGATCCTTATACGGTGGTATTTCCCTGGAGAGAGCGAAAGCATCCTTGTTAACGTAGTGATGGAATCAATGCCGCAGTGCGGTTATCTCATTTTACTGATGATCGCAAAATGAATTTTCTTATTCATGTCTGTAACTCTCCTTATTATACCGTTTAAGCTTTCTCCGAAAAGCCTGTAAATCAATTTCTGCTTATTTGTGAATATTATCTGCTGGATCTTAAGGCCTGGTATTTTAATTTTAGCGGAAATGCCCTGGTATCCCATTTACTGCAAACATTCGTCTTTATGTAATAACAAAAAATAAAAGATATCACTATATGTTGATCAAATGTTAACTAAAAGGGTGTGGGAATAACCTGTCTCTTCGCCGTTTACACAGCAAGAATTCGCCCGATTCTGGCATGATACCTTCATTTGAAAGCCTGTGAGCATCACCTTAAAAAATCTGTCCTGACACAGCAGGATATGCTGTATTGAGGGCTTCTGGTTCCCTGCACGTGCAATCAAATTGCTTGTTTTTACATCGTTATCTTCTTTTTAACGTTATTGCTTAAACCTTATCACACGGATGAAAGCACTGCCTGTGTCGGTTTTATCAGCATTTCACTTCATTGAAGTGGATAAATTAGGAATAGTTTTAAATTCGACTTAATTGTTAATTTTTAACATAAAAATAACAAATCTTGTAAGTAATTTCTTAAAGGTGTTTAGGAATTAATGGGTTAGTAAGGGCGTTAAAACGTGATGTCTGAAAGGTTATTGAGAAGATGCAGCAGCTCCTGACGATGATTTAGCCCAAGCTTCGTCAGGATACAACTAAGGCGATAAATGATGCGGTTATAAGGGCGGTTGTGCAGGTGTGCAATATGCCGTAACGAGTTACCGCGCGACAGATCCTGTAAAACAGGCCACTCATCGCGAGAGAACCACTCTTTTCTGTTGCGCGGCAGAAATGAGGTTTCCAGCAGGTATTGCTGCATAGCCGGTGGAGAAAGCTGGCGCTCCAGCACATGAAAAGGGCCAGCAGCTTTACAAAAAAGTCGGGCGTCATAATCATCAGCCCGAATTAACAGATGGGGCGCGAGGAATGGCGGGTACAGGCTGTGTCTTCTTAGCCGATCCAGCAGGTCAATAAGCGTTGAAGCCCGGCTGTCGATATCCACGACAAGCCGCGCTGAAGGCCAGTGGTTAAGAGCACTGAGGGCCGCTTCCAGCGTGTCATAGTCACAGCAGTTGCTAAGGGGAAACTGCCCGTTGAGGAACCCCGAACGAAGAAAATTATCCTGTGTGACCAGAATGATAAAGGGGGCGTCGGTTTTGCGAGTCTGGTTGATAGACTGGCTCAAAAATTCGAGGCGATCGAAGAAGGGGGGAGCAAATGCCGAGTGCGTAAATCCCAGTGCATCACTTCCTGTACGACGCCGCCTGTAACGGCGCACTGTCATTCGTATAGCTTCCCTCCCGGCGATGACCGCTTACTCTTCTGGCCATGTCCAGGATGGCCAGTAATATCCCTGACCTAATCCCGCGCCTGCCTGTAGGGCACAGGCATGATCCCTGTCTGTCTCAATGCCTTCGATAAGGACATTTTCGGCAATTTTCGAACAGAGAGAGACCAGTTGCGATAGCGCCGGAGTGGCTCGTAAACGCCAGAACGCGATCTTATCGATTTTTACCCCGGTTAACGGCAGGTGACAGGATAAAAATGATTTCACCGATGCTTCATTTACGTCATCCAGCCAGATGCGGTGACCCTGCATCGTCAGCTCCTGCAGGCGACAGGTGACGCGTGCGCGAAGCGCCACAGGCAGCAAGAAAAAGCCCGCCGGGTCGACAATCTCAATGTTCAGCGGCGGGCTTTGCAACTGTAGTAAACGCTGAAACGTTGCCGGCGTGGTTAATACCGTTATCGGCAGATTGATAAAAAGGTTGTTACCGGGTAAGGCGTTTTTTAGCGTGGCGAGTTGCGCTTCGAGCAGCATCATTGCCTGGTCAGCGGATTGATCGCGAAAATAATGTTCACTGTGCTGATGTGATGACAATATGCTGAGCACCTCGTTACCCACGGTGCGCGAAGAGGAGAGGGCGACGACGGGTTCAAGTTTAATGCCGATAATGTCCTGAGAAATGCGTTGTAATCGGGGGGGCGTATACGTCAGGTTTTGCGTTGTCACTCCATTATCCTGTTGTTGATCAGCCTCCAGGCGGCCGGGATACCTCATACCAGTGTGCCGGGGCGACGCGCAGGAAAACAGCAGGCGTTACTTAAATGCGGCTAAGTCTTTTCGCAGCGGTAAAACGGGAGGGATATACCCATAAATGTTGAAAAAACAGCCGTATTTACAACCGGCTAGTCGTTATTGGAAGAGAAGACGGTAAAGGCATTGACTCAGCTGTCATTGACCGTATAATTCCACGCGTTTCACCACCACGAAGTTCACTCTTCTCCGTGCGCCCTTAGCTCAGTTGGATAGAGCAACGGCCTTCTAAGCCGTAGGTCGTAGGTTCGAATCCTACAGGGCGTGCCATTCAATACCTTCGCTCATCGTCACGTCATCCTTTCAGCCTTCCCGGTTATCTGTCTGTTGCTTAAATAATCTGAAATAACCCTGGCGTCAGCTAATCAGCCGTCTTTTTCAGATTTAAGGTTTTCCTAATCTTCTGTTGAGTGATGATTTATTATCAGTTTTTTATCATTCTAAACTCTGCGATAAAGAAATTTTACACTTTTACGCTTAAACTGGATTGATACTAATTATCATTAGCGTTTTTGTGTGCTTTAATCCTTACCCGCAAAGCCATTCGTTGTTATTTACTTTGGTCTATTAAGGATATTTTTATGAATTCTCGCGTATTGTCATGCTTTTCGCTTGCACTGTTGTCTTCATCAATTTTCCTTTCCACACAGTCAGTTGCGGCTGATAACAACGAAGGCATCGTTGTTTACAACGCGCAGCATGAAAATCTGGTGAAGTCATGGGTTGATGGCTTTACGAAAGAAACCGGGATTAAAGTCACACTGCGTAATGGCGATGACAGCGAGCTGGGCAATCAGCTGGTTCAGGAAGGCAGCGCTTCACCTGCGGACGTGTTTCTGACGGAAAACTCTCCGTCGATGGTGTTGGTTGATAATGCAAAACTGTTTGCACCCTTAGAGGTTGACACCTTAAAGCAGGTACCAGCGGAGTTTCGACCAGCGCATGGCCGCTGGATCGGTATTGCCGCGCGTAGCACGGTATTTGTTTATAACCCGGCAAAGCTGAGCGAGCAGCAGTTGCCGAAATCGCTGATGGATCTGGCAAAACCTGAGTGGAAAGGACGCTGGGCGGCATCTCCGTCAGGCGCTGATTTCCAGGCAATCGTCAGTGCGATGCTGGCGCTGAAAGGTGAGCAAGCCACGCTGGAATGGCTCAAAGCGATGAAAGCCAATTTTGTTGCCTACAAAGGTAACAGCACCGTGATGAAAGCCGTTAACGCCGGTCAGATTGATGGCGGGGTGATTTATCACTACTACCGTTTTGTTGATCAATCCAAAACGGGTGAAAACAGCAAAAACACCAAACTCTACTACTTCAAACACCAGGATCCTGGCGCGTTTGTCAGCCTCTCTGGCGGCGGTGTACTGGCTTCCAGCAAACATAAAGAACAGGCTCAGGCGTTCATTAAGTGGATCACCGGTAAAGAAGGCCAGGAACAGTTGCGTACCAACAATGCCTTTGAATATGCCGTGGGTGTGAATGCCGCTTCTAACCCGAAACTGGTTCCGCTGAATGCGCTCGATGCGCCAAAAGTTGAACCTTCAACGCTCAACAGTAAAAAAGTTATCGAGCTGATGACACAAGCCGGTCTGCTGTGATCCTGAGAGTAAAGTGAACGTCTTATGTCTGGTCTGAGTCTCGACATCGGTAAAAACGGGGTGCGGGAGCCTGTCCGCAGGCGTCCTGCGCTGCCGATGGTAGCGTTAGCTATATTGTTTTCATTAATGGCGCTTTTGCCTTTGGGTTTTATCATTGCCATTGGCATTGAGACGGGCTGGGAAAGCATTAAGGTTCTGGTATTCCGTCCACGTGTTGCTGAGTTGCTCAGCAACACGCTGTGGCTAACGGCGCTCGCGGTTCCATTGTGCATTGTGCTTGGCGTGGCAATCGCCTGGCTGACAGAACGCACGACGCTTGCTGGCCGGGGAATATGGTCTGCGCTGGCGGTCGCACCGCTGGCGATCCCCGCATTTGTGCAAAGCTATGCCTGGGTGAGCGTTGTTCCCTCCATGCACGGCCTTTCTGCGGGCGTGTTTCTCTCCGTTTTAGCTTACTACCCGTTTATCTATATGCCGGTTGCGGCGGTGCTGCGCCGTCTCGACCCCACGCTTGAAGATGTGGCTGCTTCGCTCGGTACACCGCCGTGGCGGGTCTTTTTCCGCGTGGTGTTACCGCAGCTCAAACTCGCTATCTGCGGCGGTGCGCTGCTGGTGGCGCTGCATCTGCTGGCGGAGTATGGCCTGTATGTGATGATCCGCTTTGACACCTTTACAACGGCGATTTATGACCAGTTTCAGTCAACGTTCAGCGGCCCTGCGGCTAACATGCTGGCGGGGGTGCTGGCATTGTGCTGTCTGGCCATTTTAGTGCTGGAAGGGGTCACGCGCGGTAAAGCACGTTACGCGCGTATTGGTGCCGGTGCCGCCCGTGAACAAAAACGCTGGCCACTGAAACCTGCTGCGGCTGCGCTGGGTCAGATGTTGTTCCTTTTACTGGTCGTCCTGGCTCTGGGCGTCCCGTTAGGTGTGCTCTGCCGCTGGATATGGCTTGGCGGTGTACAAAACTGGATGAGTGCTGACCTCTGGCATTCGTTGCGTCAGACGCTGATGCTGGGCGTGGGCGGTGCGTTGCTGACCACCACGTGCGTGATCCCCATTGCCTGGCTCGGTATTCGCTACCCGCGCCGCATCTTCCGGATGCTGGAAGGGTGCATCTACATCACCAGCTCGCTGCCAGGTATTGTGACCGCCCTTGCGCTGGTCACGGTTACCATCCATTACGCCCGGCCTATCTACCAGACGGAAATTACGCTGTTCCTCGCCTATCTGCTGATGTTTATGCCTCGCGCGCTGATTAACCTGCGGGCCGGGATGGCTCAGGCTCCGGTAGAGCTGGAAAACGTGGCGCGCAGTCTTGGCAGCACGCCAGCGAAGGCGCTGTGGAGTGTCACTATGCGGCTGGCTGCACCGGGTGCGGCGGCGGGGGCGGCTCTGGTCTTCCTCGGCGTCAGCAACGAATTGACCGCCACGCTGCTGCTGTCACCGCTCGGGACACGTACGCTTTCCACCGGTTTCTGGGCGCTGACCAGCGAGATCGATTATGTTGCTGCTGCGCCTTACGCCATGCTGATGATCCTTATCTCACTGCCGCTGACCGCGATCCTTTACATGCAGTCTAAAAAAATTGCAGGGCTATGACATGCTTGAATTAACGTCCATTTCTAAATCGTTTTCCGATGTGCGGGTGCTCGACAGTTTAAACCTGAGCGTTGCGCCGGGAAGCAGGACAGCGATTGTCGGGCCGTCAGGGTCGGGTAAAACCACACTGCTGCGTATTCTGGCCGGGTTTGAAACGCCGGATGCCGGGCGCATTGTGATGCAGGGCCGCACGCTGTTCGATGAAGACAATTTTATCCCCGCTCACCAGCGCGGTATCGGTTTTGTTCCCCAGGAAGGGGCGCTGTTTCCACACCTTAATGTGGCAGACAATATCGCCTGGGGCTTAGACGGTACCCGCCACGAGAAACGGGCGCGCGTAGAAGCGTTGATGGAGATGGTATCACTGGACAGGAAGCTTGCGACACACTGGCCGCATGAGATTTCCGGTGGACAGCAACAGCGTGTGGCACTTGCCCGTGCGCTGGCACAGCGTCCTTCATTGATGCTGCTCGACGAACCGTTCTCTGCTCTGGATACCGGTCTGCGCGCGATGACGCGCAAGGCAACCGCCGATCTGCTGGCGGAAGCGGGTGTGGCCTCTATTCTGGTGACCCACGATCAAAACGAAGCGTTGTCATTTGCCACCCAGGTTGCCGTGATGCGATCCGGGCGTTTCACGCAGGTTGGCACACCGTTTGAGGTCTACACCCAGCCGGTGGATGAAGAGACTGCGCTGTTTCTTGGCGATGCGTTGATCTTGCCTGCCCAGCTTGCCGCCGGGCGTGCAGTATGTGCGTTGGGTGAGATACGTACGGACAACGCGTATGCGGCAGGCGAGGGCAAGGTGATGCTACGTCCTGAACAGATGCGGGTCACGGCGTGTTCACCACATGAAAGCCCGCTCTCGATTATCGATGTGGATTTCACCGGGCATTTGTCCGTCCTCACGCTTGCGTTAGCCGGGCAAAAGGAACCGCTGGTTCTGAAAACCGTCAGCCAGCCAGGCTGGAACCCGGGGGCGGCAGTGCGTATTGATATCACCGGTAACGCCCGCGTATTTTAAGATTTACCGTATCTGACTTAATGACCCCCCAGCCAACGGGGGGTTAATACACTCATTATCGCCACCGCATGCAACGTCGTTCCCCGCTGCTTTTCTTGCTACCACCAGCATGAAGTGTTAAAACGTGCCCCTTCTAAAAAAGAGACAGGGGTAGGACGTGAAAGACGCGTCATCCGCTTCAGGCAACGGTAGTTCTGAAGCCTCGTCGGAGCACAATCCGACGCTGCAACGTGGTTTGCAAAATCGACATATTCAGTTAATCGCCCTGGGCGGCGCTATCGGTACCGGGCTGTTTCTGGGTATCGGCCCCGCCATTCAGATGGCTGGCCCGGCGGTACTGCTGGGTTACGGCATCGCCGGGGTCATTGCCTTTCTGATCATGCGCCAGCTCGGCGAGATGGTCGTCGAAGAGCCGGTGTCAGGCTCGTTCGCTCACTTTGCTTATAAATACTGGGGCCCGTTTGCCGGCTTCCTCTCCGGCTGGAACTACTGGGTGATGTTTGTACTGGTCGGGATGGCAGAGCTGACTGCGGCAGGCATCTATATGCAGTACTGGCTCCCGGACGTACCGACCTGGGTCTGGGCAGCGGCCTTCTTTATTATCATCAACGCCATTAACCTCGTGAACGTGCGCCTGTATGGCGAAACCGAGTTCTGGTTTGCGCTCATCAAGGTGCTGGCAATCATCGGTATGATTGGCTTTGGCCTCTGGCTGCTGTTCTCCGGTCATGGCGGCGAGCGTGCGACCATCGATAACCTGTGGCAGCACGGCGGCTTCCTGGCAACGGGCTGGAAGGGGCTGATCCTGTCGCTGGCGGTGATTATGTTCTCCTTCGGCGGGCTGGAGCTGATTGGTATCACCGCTGCTGAAGCGCGCGATCCGCATAAAAGCATCCCGAAAGCGGTCAACCAGGTGGTGTACCGGATCCTGCTGTTCTACATCGGTTCGCTGGTGGTTTTGCTGGCGCTCTACCCGTGGGTGGAAGTGAAATCCGACAGCAGTCCGTTCGTGATGATTTTCCACGATCTGAACAGCAACGTCGTGGCCTCCGCGCTGAACTTCGTGATCCTGGTGGCATCGCTGTCGGTCTACAACAGCGGCGTATATTCTAACAGCCGCATGTTGTTTGGGCTCTCCGTGCAGGGTAACGCGCCGAAGTTTCTGACCCGCGTCAGCCATCGCGGCGTGCCGGTGAACTCGCTGCTGCTTTCCGGAGCCATCACGTCGCTGGTGGTGTTGATCAACTACCTGCTGCCGAAAGAGGCCTTTGGTCTGCTGATGGCGCTGGTTGTTGCCACACTGCTGCTGAACTGGATCATGATCTGCCTCGCGCACCTGCGCTTTCGCGCGGCGATGCGCCGCAAAGGGCGGGAGACACAGTTTAAAGCGCTGCTGTACCCGGCGGGGAACTACATCTGCATCGCCTTCCTGGCAATGATCCTTGTGCTGATGTGTACCATCGACGACATGCGCCTGTCAGCGCTGCTGCTACCGGTGTGGGTGATCTTCCTGTTTGCGGCATTTAAACTTTCCCGTAAGAAGTAGGGCCCTTTTCGCCCGGTGGCGAAGAGAGTGCCGGGCTTATTTCGTGGCCTGGCAGGTCTTCACCACCGGCAGGCACAGGTGGTGACGCATACACAGCGTCACCAGTGCCAGCCCTGCCATCATGGTGGCTTCTACCGCCAGAAAAACATTTATCGCCTGGGTATAATCACCGTGATGGTTTTGCAGCGCATGCAGCAAAATCGCCCCGAAAATAGCCGGGCCAAGCCCCAGCGCAGCCTGCTGTAGCGTGCTTAAAATCGCGCTCGCGGCTCCCGCGTCATCAGGCTGAATATCGCGCATACCCATGCGATAGAAGCTGTTCACAATTAATGCCTGGCCGTAGCCGACCAGCCCGGTCGCCGGAGCCAGCGTCAGGGCAGTGTTGTTCATCCCCCAGAAATGGAACGTCACAATCAGTGCCAGCAGCCCGGTTATCTGGATCGCCAGCCCGGTCAGCAGAATGGTACTGGTGCTGTAGCGGGCAATCAGGCGCGGGGCAAACCACGCAGAAATAAAGTAGGTCACACCGAGCGCGATAAAACTGTTCCCGGACTGCCAGGGGGCCATGCCCAGACCGGTTTGCATGGTCAGCGCCATACAGAACATAAACCCGGACCAGACGCTGAAAAAGAGCACCGCAATCAGCACCCCAAAGCGAATACTGCGAAGCTGCATCAGGCGTGGTGGGATCAACGGATGCGCGTTCTCCCGTTCTTTCTGGCGCGCATTCATCACCATAAAAAAGGTGAGCGGGATGATGGCGAGCAATGCGGCTTTCAGCGGCCATGACCAGTGCCACTGTGGGCCAAGCGCCATCGGGAACAGCAGGCAGCAGAGAATCGTCGCCAGCAGCACAGTGCCCGTCCAGTCAATGCGCGATGGCGTTTCACGACGGGTTTCTGGCACGTAACGACGGCTCAGCGCCAGCACCACCAGACAAATTGGCACGTTAATAAAAAACGCGTTACGCCAGCCCAGCCCGGCGATATCCGCGGATACCAGCCAGCCGCCGCCCATCTGCCCGACGATAAAGGCGATGCCGCCTATGCCGCCAAACAGGCTAATGGCTTTGGCATGGGCGGTGCCTTTTAGCGTGACGTGCAGCGTGGCGAGGATCTGCGGCATGATCAGCGCCGCGCCTGCACCCTGAACAATACGCGCGGCAAGCAGCTGTTCAATGTTGCCCGCCATCCCGCACAGCAGCGAGGCGAGGCCGAAGCCCGCCACGCCCCACATAAACAGACGACGGCGGCCCAGGTTATCGCCCAGCTTGCTGCCGGGTGCCAGACAGACGGCAAAAGCCACGCCGTAGAGGGCGACGATCAGCTCCAGCCCGGTGGCGGTGGCGTGTAACGAATGGGTTATTGAATCCAGCGCTACGTTCGTAATTGACGTATCGATAAGCGGCAGCATCTGGCCGGTTAACAGCAATATCAGGCCTGCGCGACCCGGTGAAACAACTGACGTATTCATGGTGACTCCATTGCGTCATTCAGCAGATGGTCGTAGCATCGGTGATCTCATAAACGGGTACCAGTTCTTACTTATACTGGTACTGGCACTACCATGCAGGGGGATTTATGGCGCTGATGTCTGAACCCGTCATCTCACTTCAGGATGACACCCGAAAACAGCTGGGGGCATTTTTACGCGCACGGCGAGAAAGCCTCGATCCCCAGCGTCTCGGCTTGCCACGGAGTGGCCGTCGCCGCACACCGGGGCTGCGTCGTGAAGAGGTGGCCTTTCTGGCAGATGTGGGCGTCACCTGGTACACCTGGCTGGAGCAGGGCAGGGATGTGAATCCATCTACAGCGGTGATGGCCGCAATAGCCAAAGCGCTGCAGTGTACCCCGACTGAAACCCGACACCTGTTTGTACTGGCTGGTCTGCCGCCGGGTGAAGCGCCGCAGGCGGCCTGCTGTGAGAGCATCAGCGAAGGCACGCGCCGGTTGCTTGATACGCTGATGCCAAAGCCTGCCAGCATTCAGAAACCGAATTTTGATATTGTGGCGTGGAACGACAGTTTCGGTCATCTGATGGGCGTCGACTTTAACGCCATCCCGCCAGAAGATCGCAACTGCATTTATCTTTTTCTGACGCATCCGGCGTGGCGCGCCCGTCTGGGCAAACGTGATGACGTACTGCCGATTTTTGTCTCCTATTTCCGCGCGGCGATGGCCGAACACCGGGGCGATCCACTCTGGGAAGCCAAACTGGCACGTTTCTTTGCGGTGTCTGAGGAGTTTAAAACCCTGTGGCACCAGCGCAACGATGTTCGCGGTGTGGAAAATCAGCTGAAGCTGTTCGCGCATCCTGAGCTGGGAAATTTTACTCTGCAGCAAATGTACTGGTACTCTGCTCCGCGCAACGGGTCGCGGCTGCTGGTGTATTTGCCAGTGGATGAGGCGGGGGAAAGGGCGATGACGTGGCTGGCAGAACAGGCTGTTATACTCAATTAACATCTGACTTTTCAGGGAGTGAATATGAACGTTACCCGCAAACAGGAACGCCTCCTTCACCGTGCGCTTAGCGAGTGGGAGCAGGAAGGGGCATTAACCCCCGAGGAACGCCAGCGTCTGGCCGGTACGCTGCAGCGCGTGACCCTGGACTGGCAACGCCTCAGCCGTTATGCCTTCTGGACGGCGCTGGCCTGCGTCATCATTGCTATTGGCAGTCTGTTTTCCGACAGCGAACTGATGGCGCGTATCATTGAATTCTTTGCATTCTCCTCCCTCGCCCGTATCGGGCTGCCCGCGCTGGTGGCGGTATTATTCTACCTGTGGGGGTTCAGCCGTCAGCGGCGAGAAACGCAGTGGTACTACAGCACTGAAGCGATCCTGTTCCTCGGCGTATTCTTTACGGCGATTGCTCTCTGGCAGCTTGGTGAACGGCTCGATAACGGCAGCGGCCACATTGCCCCGCTGTTCCTGGCGGGCTGCGCCGTTTATGGTCTGGTGGGCTTTTTTGGGCGTTCCGGGTTAGTGTGGCTGTTCTTTTTACTCTCGCTCGGTAACTGGTTTGGGGCACAGACGGGGTATATGTCCGGCTGGGGCGCTTACTGGCTGGGGATGAACTACCCGGTGCGGTTTATCTTCTTCGGGGGCGCGCTGCTGGCGCTGTGCTGGGTGCTGCGCGCAATGTTACAGGCGCGACATCTCTATACCACCAGTAAAGCGATGGGCCTGACGTATCTCTTTGTTGCCCTGTGGATCATGTCGATTTTTGGTAATTACGATATCGATAACTGGTACAGCATCACTCAGGCATCGCTTCTGCCGTGGGCGCTGCTGTTCGCCGTGGCGGCGGCAATTTGTATCTACATCAGCCTGAAAACCGACGACGGCATGTTGCGTGGCTTTGGTCTGACGTTCCTCGCCATTAACCTCTACACCCGCTACTTCGAATACTTCTGGGATGGGATGAACAAGGTCGTGTTTTTCCTGATTCTGGCGGCGTCGCTGGCGGTGATAGGCCGTTATGCGGAGAAAATCTGGCACGCCGGAAGTACGGCCAGATAAGTTTTTTGCGAAGGGCTTTCAGGGAATCAACAGGTATTCGGTTTAGCCTGGATAAAACAGGTAAGGTGAATCACGAAAGGCAAAATTAGCCTTTAATGCAAATTGCCTTACATGCTAATATCATCAGGGATGAAAAAACCGTGTTCAGACTCATCGTTCATCAGGCAGTCAGAGAAGAGAGCCTCTCTTTGCCTGCAGGGGTACAAGCGAAGTTGATTCGCCAGCTTGATAAATTACGCAATAACCCAACCGTACTACGGGCTCCCGACAGCAAACCATTGTCATATGGCTTGTTTGAAATACGCACCGTCGGGCTAATCCATAGCCGCGGGATATACGTTTATCAGCGGGATAAGACGATTTATCTCTTGCGCGTATTTATCAAAAAAACGCAGAAAACACCTTCTGTGGAGATCCGTCTGGCACTGAAACGACAACAGGAGATGTTGGATGAGCAAGAAGATCATTGACTGGGATGAGTTGAGAGCAGAGTTGTTAAGTGACTCTGATGTAAAGGCTGCTTTTGACGCAGAAGAACGTAAGGAGCGCTTACGCGAGATGCTGGCGCAATGGCGAAATCATGCCGGTCTTACGCGTGCGCAGGTGGCGGAGCGAATGGGCGTCAGTGCGCCAACCGTATCCCGAATGGAAGCCAATATTACGCGGGCAAGTCTCGACACGTTAACGCGTTATGCGCTGGTGTGTGGAGTCAAACATCCGCAAATCATACTGTATTGAAATCTGGCACGCCGGAACCCGGCGTACCAGCAGTGATTAGCACTCCGTCACGACGGTGCTCAGCGGCAGGCGAGATTTCGGCAGGGATGCGTTGAAATCTTCCACGCTATGGTGCCCAACCGGTACCACCACCAGGCTGGTGTAGCCTTTCTCTTTCAGGCCAAATTCTTCGTCGAGGATCGCGGCGTCAAAGCCTTCAATCGGCACAGCATCCAGGCCCATTGCGCCCACGCCCAACAGGAAGTTACCGACATTCAGGTAAACCTGTTTTGCCATCCACTGGTCGTCATCTTTCAGATCAACACGGTGAATGTCGGCGAAGTAGTGGCGACCTTTGTTGTTAGCGGCTTTTGCTTCCGGGTTCGCAAAACGGCCGTCGGCATCTTCCTGATCGACCACGCGCTCCAGCCAGGCATCGTCCATTGCGGTTTTCGCGCAGAAGACCACGACGTGAGAAGCATCCAGCATTTTACGTTCGTTGAACACGTAAGTACCGGCCGCAGATTTTGCCACACGCGCTTTACCTTCCCCGGTGCTGGCTACAATAAAGTGCCACGGCTGAGAGTTGGTGCTGGATGGGCTGTACTGCAGCAGGGTTTTGATTTTTTCCGCTTCTTCGGCGGTCAGTTTTTTGCTTGCGTCGAACGCCTTGGTGGAATGGCGCTTCAGGGCGACAGAAATAATATCCATTACAACTCCTGGTGGTTACATTCGCCCCACAGGGGCGTGAAAGGAGAGCAGATTACAGGGCGAAACGGAAAAAGATAAGTGCGATTCGAGCGCTTATACTGTTCGTCTCAGACGAACAATCAGGTCGGACGGATCCACTTCTGATCTTTTTTCGGCAGTTTATCGACAATCAGGTTCCACGAGTCAGCCACCAGATCGGCCACCAGTTCTGGCGCAATGTCTTCTCCGCCATAGAGTGAGATCCAGTGCTTTTTATTCAGATGATAGCCAGGCTCAACCCCGCGGTAGATTTGCTGATTTAACAGGGATTTTTCCGGTTCGGACTTCAGGCTGATATGAGGCCGCCCGTGGGCGACCGCGACAATCATGAAAATCTTACCGCCGACTTTAAACACATCAAATTCCGGGCCAAACGGCCAGCACTGTTCGGTAAAGGGCATTTCCAGTGCCACGCGTTTTGCGTGTTCCTGCAGTGATTTACTGTCCATTAACGTCCTCAATGGCAAGTGCGCGCCACATGGCTTCAAAACCGAGGGATTTAAAATCCCCTGCGCGAGACGGATCGCGGGTGGCGAATTCCATCGTGCTTTCGGCCAGCGATAAGAACAGCGCATCGCCAAACGTTTTAAATTCATCCGACATAAACACCGGGCGCACCGAACGGCGGCACAGCTCATGGAGTTCCGGGAACATCTCTTTCACCGCCAGTTCCGTTTCGGCGCTCAACTTTTCACTGACGCCAATCTGGCGGATAGCCGCATGAGCAACGGGGTTACGAATCCCCCAGTCCACATAGCTGTTCCAGATATTGCGGGTATGTTCTTTAGGCAGCGTGATGGTGCGATCGAGGTTCTCCAGCATGGTCTGGCAGAGATCCTGCTTCAGGTGCAAATAGAGGGCATTCAGCAGATCGTCTTTCGTAGCAAAGTAACGGAACAGTGTGCCTTCAGCAACGCCCGCGTTACGGGCAATTAACGCCGTTGAGGCGGCAATCCCTGACTGTGCAAATGCAGCGGTTGCTGCTTCCAGTAAGGCCTGTTTTTTATCTTCACTCTTCGGACGTGCCACTAAATTTTTCCTCCTGTCAATTGTAAAAGCCATGATTGAAACACGTGCTCTGCCACGCTGCAACGCGGAATGTCAAAGATCGAAAACGTCTTGACGACTTTATCAGCATATCTATAATGAGTGCTTACTCACTCATAATCAAGCTCAACCCGCGCAAACCATCGGAAGGGGCGCGTATTCGGGTCAGGATATGAAAAGTCTCTCTATCTGCGTGGTGTTTGTCATGATTATTGCTTCAGCTGCGAGTTTACCTTTTGTCCTGAACGCCGGATTTGGCCAGCCACCGCAGGGTGAGCAGCTCCCGGAAGTGGAGGCTTCTCCACAGTACCGAGACGGACGATTCCGCAATACGCTCCCTACGCCGGGTTATAACGGCGACAAAAATATGCTGGTGGCGATGTGGGAGTTCCTGACCAAAAAAACCGAAAACGCCCGTCCTGCTCAGCCATTGCCGCTGGTGAAAACCGATCTCGCGGGTTTGCCTCTGGAGCAAGACACTCTGGTGTGGCTTGGTCACTCCTCCTGGTATATGCAACTGGCGGGAAAACGTATCCTGATCGATCCGGTGCTCGGTGATTACGCCGCGCCGTTCTCATTCCTCAATAAAGCCTTCGCGGGTGAGTATCCGTGGAACGCGGGCAGTATGCCGGAGGTCGATCTGCTGATTATCTCGCACGATCACTATGACCATCTGGATCACGCCACCATCAGGGCATTACTGCCAAAAGTGAAGCAGGTGGTCACCCCGCTGGGTGTGGGTTCTCATCTGCGCTACTGGGGTATGAAGGCAGAGATTATTGATGAGCGCGACTGGAACCAGTCCGTGCATATCAGTGATGAACTGACGGTGCATGTGCTACCGGCGCGTCACTTCTCTGGACGTGGCATTAAGCGTGACCAGACGCTGTGGGGTAGCTTTATGTTCGTCACGCCAGAGCAGAAGGTTTACTACAGCGGGGATTCCGGTTACGGCCCGCACTTCAGGGCTATCGGTGAACAGTTTGGCGAGGTGGATTTAGCCATCATGGAAAACGGCCAGTACGACCAGGACTGGAAGCACATCCACATGCTGCCGGATGAAACCGCGCAGGCCTCGGCGGATCTCAATGCTAAAGCCGTGGTACCGGGACATAACGGGCGCTTTGTGCTGGCGAAACACACCTGGAACGACCCGTTGATCCAGCTGGCAAAAGCCAGCGCGGACAAAAATTATCGGCTGCTGACACCGGAACTGGGCGAGCCTGTCCGGGTGAGTGATACCACCCAGCAATTTCGCGTGTGGTGGGAATAATGATTAATTGTGGAGCAGAGGGGAGCGCAGTATGACTATTTCCGCTCAGGTCATCGACACTATCGTCGAGTGGATCGACGACAACTTGCACCAGCCGCTGCGCATTGAAGAGATTGCCCGTCATGCGGGTTACTCGAAATGGCACCTGCAACGGTTGTTTATGCAGTACAAAGGGGAGAGTCTGGGGCGTTACATCCGTGAACGTAAGCTGCTGCTGGCGGCGCGCGACCTGCGTGAATCGGACGAACGCGTGTATGACATCTGCCTGCGCTACGGGTTTGATTCGCAGCAGACGTTCACGCGGATCTTTACCCGTACCTTTAACCAGCCGCCTGGAGCCTATCGCAAAGAGAGCCACAGTCGGGCGTATTAGGGCTGAGATGACGAGAATGCCGGGCTGCCACCCGGCTTTTTTGTGCCGGTTACGCCGCCAGTGAAAACCAGCGACGCCAGATGAAACGCAGGACGAAGAATTCAATAGTGCCGAGCAGCAAGAACCACAGGCAGAACAAAATGGTGTAGAGCTGGTTCAGATCGACCAGATGGAAGGTTGCAACCATCTTTTTTGCCAGCACCAGCCCGAGAGAGGGCGCAGGTAACAACAGGCAGGAAAGCAGGGCCATCAGCAGTATGCCCCCTGCGGTTAACAGCGATTCTAACGGGTGTTTCATCTTAATGTTAATCGTCAGTTAAAAACGTTATTGTCGGGCATCGTGTAACGTAAAGCAAAGCAATATATATCAGCCGAAAGGGAGGGGGGGTTTATAGACTCGTCGCCCACAGCTCGCAATGTTGTTGTACCAGCGAGGTCAGTGAACCGCTGTCGTTGACAAAATCCCGCATTCGTTGTGCTTCGCTCTTATCCTGTTTCAACATAAGAGCAATTTCCTGAATTGCGCTTGTCGCACCCAGTTTTCCCACTGAGGGGGCAACCCGCTCCAGCAGCCACGCAATATCGTCCGCCACGGTTTTATGCTCTCCGGTATGCACGTCTGTGAGAATACCGTCTAACCCATAGCGACACGCCTGAAAACGGTTAAACCGGTACAGATAGAAAATCTCGCTCCTGGTGTTTGTATGGTCGCGTGGTAGTAGCCAGTGCGATGTCGCCTGAATCAGCCCGGCGATATTAATCGCGTGGGTGAGCGTCAGTGGCGTGTCCATTACCCGTACCTCCACGGTACCAGAAGCGGCAGTAGCCAATCTCATATTACGTTTATCTATAACGTTGCAATCATGGCTGGCTAATAATTTAGTCCCTGATGCCGATAACTTTATTTCTTAATCAATATATGAAGGAACATGTATGTGCTGCGTACGCCCTTTAATGTACCCTCTTTTTTTTCTGTCTATCTTACCGTTTTCTTTCGTGCAAGCTGCTGATAAGCCTGCATTGATAGGTGGTGACACTAACCCCTTGTCTATAACCAGAATCCACGATCGTGTGAATTACATGGTGTCGTTAAAATTCAATAACGGGAAAATGGCTCAGCAATGGCGTTCCGTTGATTGTAAACAGAGCAAGGCACAGCTTCTGTACGAGGATTTACTAAGTGAAGAGGGATATACCAAAGCCCGCTTTTACGGCAACAGCTACCTCCGTTATGCGCCTGCACAGGATGATAAGCAGATGACGGCAGAGGATATCCGTATGGTTTGCCAGCTACCAATAAAAGACGCTCGATGGGAAAGATTATCAGCCACGGATACAGTCGGTATTACCGACCTTGTCGATGTTAACAGCATCCAGCGCGTTGGCGACATTTTATCGGTACGTATGGGATATGATTTTGCAGATACCACCTGGGAACCGCCTTATGACGCACCGATGGAATTAAAGATTGAGCACTACTTATATAACTGTAAAACGCATCAGGGAGATGCTGTCGCCTTAATGAACTTCGACAGTGAGGGACGCGTTACGGACTCACTCATTACTGCAGATATTGTTCGCCGCAAGAGTGACTTCAAAATTAACACGGAAAAAGCACAACGCTTTGAGCAGCTCTGCCAGTTACCAGCAGGAAAAACGTTCACGGCCGAAGGACATTTTATTCCTGCTGCTAACAAGCCAGCATCAACGTTGATGGGGCCCTCAATGCCCGATCTGAACAATAATAATCCACAGTGGCTTAATAAATATCCCCTTTCTGCTGCAGTTGAGCACCAGGCGCAGTCATTGATCAAACCCTGGGCGCTTCCGCACTTTAAACAGGTTCGTTATACCGAAGTAAGCACGCTCGGTAAGATCAAAGTACAGTTGGATGCACAACCGGATGGTTATGTACGCAAACTGGAAGATTATGGTATCTGGACGGTGCAACGTTTAACTTTGGCTAATCAGCTGCAGCTGAAATTCACCATGTCCATCAGTAGTGGTACCGTATTACTCAACAAATTGCAGACGGATATGCATTTCCCGTTAGTGACTGGCCAACGATATCAGGCGGAATGGGATAATATTGATGCTGATAAGAAAGTCACTGCTTCAGCGTTACGCTGTAATGTAACGGGAGAAGGGGATGCACAGAGCATTGCACCTGCGTTTAGTGGGAAATATCTATTAGTTGAGTGTCATGGAACTCATGAAGGGCAGCAGGATAGCCGTGATAAATTAGCCTGGCTGCAAGATCTCAACATCTTCGTCCCGGTCGCTCAGCAATTGGGGAATAAACCTGAAAGTCCGGTGAAACTTGAAAATGTTAGTGTGATACGTTAATAACAAAAAAGGCTCGCCGCCTTAGCTGGTGGGCCTTTTTTAACCTTCTTGCTGACTTTTTCAATCCCCATCCCCTCTGTCAGCTTACAGGCAAATGTGAACGACTCTTTGTTGATTAACGCACTGTAATTTTAGTAATGCCTACATCAGCAGTGAGAACAATTGCGCTCTCCACATCCACACCTCAGCAGCATTTCGGCTTCTTTCACCCGCTTTAGTGCGCTGCGATATAGGGCTCTTTTACAAACTCCGCCAGCAGCCAAACCATATCATGCAGCAACCCGGTCAGTTCCTTCGCCACGCTGGTGGGCAATGTTCCGCCCATCACGGCCTGTGTTAATGCCACCGCATAGTCCACCTGCAACGTTGTTTCCTGCCAGCAGTCCGGGACGCAAGAAGCCATCTTTTCCCCCGCAATCAGCTGTTCAACCAGATAAGGCGGGAGCTCTGTATCGCAACGTCCACGCAGTTGCTTAAGTGTCGCCAGTAAACGCGTGCAGAGCGTGGAAAATGTTACCGCGTCGTCTGTTTCAACCAACACGCTCACATAGGCGGCACAGGCGTCGGCCAGTTCGAAGAGATCCGCAGTATCTGAAAGCTGCAGGTTGATAAGATGGTGAATAACGCTTTCTTCAGAAAGTGAGTAAGAAAAGCCAGGGATAGTAGCCATAAGACATCCTCTTTATGCAAAATTAATTAACCGCCCAGAGAGTTCCTACGCTCGAAGGGGGTAGTGCTGACGGAGGTAGGAATGCCGTGCATAAAGAAAACGGCCAGCTTCTCAGCTGCTCCGCCAGCGCTACCGTATTCTAACGAGAGGAGCGCTGCCGCGACAAAAATTGTCACTTTGTGTACTTCGGGTTCCTACGCCCGATTGCGGATGTGCCGCAACGCAGGCACTTTACGACTGTGAGGAGGGGAAGAAAAGCAATAACCCTGATGTACATAAGGTAAATTTCAGGTTTGCGAGGCTGCTTCCAGAAAGACCTTACCGGGTGGCGGTGATGCCTTACCTGGCCGACAAAACCCCTGTCATCATGCCTGCATCGCCAAAAAACGTTTCACCGTGCGGGAACGTTCAAAACGCCGCCAGCAAAGCGCGATATCGGTATAGAGTTCCGGGGTTGTTAGCGCATGATAAGTAACATCTGGTGGAGAAATGGCCTCCATCGACTGCGGCACCAGCGCAAACCCGCCACCTGCGGCTACCATGCTGAGGGAAGATGAAAGCTGGGAAGACTGTAGCGTGTGTTGCATATCAATCCCCGCGCGCTCGCAGCATCCGTAAACGCGGTCATAAAGCCCCGGCGCAACGTCCTGGGGGAACAAAATTACCGGCGTAGTATTAAGCTGTGCCAGCGTCAGAGAAGGCTGGCCTGCCAGCGGATGCGTGCGGTGTAAAGCCACAACCATCGGTTCCCTGTCGAGTATTTTCAGCTCGAACGCCTTGCTGCTCTCGCACGGCAAGCGGACAAACGCCAGATCCAGCTCTCCCTCGCCCAGCCGGGTCATCAGGGTCGCCATATTGGCTTCCACCTGATGCACCGTGACCGCCGGATTTTGCAGCTGAAACTGACGGATCAGCGCAAAGATATGCGGATGAAATGCATCTGAGCTGGTGATACCAATCGACAGACTGCCAATCAGGCCTCTGGCAATTCCACGGGCTTTTTCCAGCGCGGCATCGCTCATCGCCAGAATTTTGCAGGCATCCTCGTAGAATGCTTCTCCGGCCTCGGTCAGCTCCACACCCCGCGTCAGACGCCGGAACAGGGGCGTCCCCACCTCTTCCTCCAGGCGTTTAATCTGCTGACTGAGCGGCGGCTGAGAAATACCCAGCGATTTAGCCGCTTTGGTGAAGTGTCGCTCGTGTGCCACCGCGACGAAATACCGCAGATAACGAAGTTCCATATCAAAAACGTCTCAAAACAGCATGGTTTCTATATTGGAACTCTCAGCTGAATCGGGTCAACATTTATTTAACCTTTCTTAAAAAAGTTGAAGAGGAAGAGCATGACGACGCATTCATCTGCATGCGACTGTGAGGAGAGTTTGTGTGAAACCCTGCGAGGGTTCTCGGCTCAGCATCCTGACAGCGTGATTTATCAGACATCGCTAATGAGCGCCCTGTTAAGCGGCGTATATGAAGGGGAAACCACCATCGCCAGCCTGTTAACCCGTGGCGATTTCGGTCTGGGTACCTTCAACGAGCTGGACGGCGAAATGATCGCCTTCAGCAGCCAGGTTTACCAGCTGCGCGCCGATGGCAGCGCCCGCGCCGCAAAGCCGGAGCAAAAAACGCCGTTCGCGGTGATGACCTGGTTCCAGCCGCAGTATCGCAAAACGTTCGATACCCCGGTCAGCCGCCAGCAGATCCACGACGCGATCGACCAGCAGATCCCCTCCGATAACCTGTTTTGCGCTCTGCGGATCGACGGCAACTTCCGCCACGCTCACACCCGCACGGTACCGCGCCAGACGCCGCCGTACCGCGCGATGACCGACGTGCTCGACGACCAGCCGGTATTCCGCTTTAACCAGCGCCAGGGCGTGCTGGTTGGGTTCCGCACGCCACAGCATATGCAGGGGATTAACGTGGCGGGCTATCACGAACATTTCATTACCGATGACCGCCAGGGGGGAGGCCATCTGCTGGATTATCAGCTGGAGAGCGGCGTGCTCACCTTTGGTGAAATTCATAAGCTGATGATCGATCTCCCCGCTGACAGCGCATTTTTGCAGGCCAACCTTCACCCCAGCAACCTTGATGCGGCGATCCGTTCCGTCGAAAACTAACAGGAGAATAACCGTGAACAGTGACAAACATTCACGCCAGTGGGCGCATGGTGCCGATTTGATTGTCGGCCAGCTGGAAGCTCAGGGCGTGAAGCAGGTGTTTGGTATTCCTGGCGCGAAAATCGATAAAGTGTTTGATTCTCTTCTGGATTCGCCCATTCAGCTGATCCCCGTGCGTCACGAAGCGAACGCAGCATTTATGGCGGCAGCGGTAGGGCGGCTGACCGGTAAAGCCGGGGTGGCGCTGGTTACCTCCGGGCCGGGTTGCTCGAACCTTATTACCGGCATTGCCACGGCCAACAGCGAAGGCGATCCGGTTGTTGCGCTGGGCGGGGCAGTGAAGCGGGCAGACAAAGCGAAACAGGTACACCAGAGCATGGATACCGTCGGTATGTTTAGCCCGGTAACCAAATATGCCGTTGAGGTCAGCTCTTCGGATGCCATTGCCGAGGTGGTATCAAACGCGTTTCGCGCCGCCGAGCAGGGCAGGCCGGGCAGTGCCTTCGTCAGCCTGCCGCAGGATATTGTCGACCAGCCTGCCACGGGCGCTATTTTACCGGCGGGCACCTCCGCGCTGATGGGCCCCGCACCTGACGCCGCCATTAACGACGTCGCGCGGCTTATCGAAAAGGCCAAAAACCCGGTGATCTTACTGGGGCTGATGGCGAGCCAGCCCGCCAACAGCACGGCGCTGCATCAATTGCTGGAGAAAAGCCGCATCCCGGTGACCAGTACCTATCAGGCCGCCGGCGCGGTGAACCAGCAGCACTTTACCCGCTTCGCCGGGCGCGTCGGCCTCTTTAATAATCAGGCGGGCGACCGGCTTTTACATCTGGCCGACCTGATTATCTGCATCGGCTACAGCCCCGTTGAGTACGAGCCAGCCATGTGGAACCGGGGTGATGCCACGCTGGTGCATATCGACGTGCTTCCCGCCTACGAAGAGCGCAACTACGTGCCTGATGTCGAACTGGTTGGTGATATCGCGGCAACGCTCAATGCCCTGGCGGGGCGTATGAGCCGGTCGCTTGAACTTAGCCCACAGGCCACCGAAATTCTTATCGATCGCCAGCATCAGCGGGATCTGCTCGACAGACGCGGCGCATCGCTCGGCCAGTTTGCCCTGCACCCGCTGCGCATCGTGCGGGCCATGCAGGACATCGTCAACAGTGACGTCACGCTCACCGTGGACATGGGGAGCTTCCACATCTGGATTGCCCGCTACCTGTACAGCTTCCGGGCGCGTCAGGTGATGATCTCCAACGGTCAGCAGACGATGGGCGTTGCCCTGCCGTGGGCAATTGGGGCCTGGCTGGTCAACCCGGGCCGCAAGGTGGTTTCCGTTTCCGGTGACGGGGGATTCCTGCAGTCGAGCATGGAGCTGGAAACCGCTGTCCGCCTCAACGCCAACGTGCTGCACATCATCTGGGTGGATAACGCCTACAACATGGTGGCGATCCAGGAAGAGAAAAAATACCAGCGCCTTTCCGGCGTGGAGTTCGGCCCGGTCGACTTCAGGGCCTACGCTGACGCCTTTGGCGCGAAAGGCTTTGCCGTGGAGAGCGCGGCGGCGCTGGAGCCGACGTTGCGTGCCGCAATGGATGTCGATGGGCCTGCCGTGGTGGCGATCCCCGTCGACTATAGCGATAACCCGCTGCTGATGGGCCAGCTCCATCTCAGCCAGATTTTGTGAATCAACATAAGGATAAAGACATGCAAAAAGTTGCCCTCGTTACTGGCTCAGGCCAGGGGATTGGTAAAGCGATTGCGCTGCGCCTGGTCAAAGATGGTTTTGCCGTGGCAATTGCGGATTACAACGAACAGACGGCAAAAACGGTGGCCGATGAAATTGCGAGCAGCGGCGGGAAGGCCATTGCCGTGAAGGTGGATGTCTCAAACCGTGAGCAGGTGTTTGCCGCGGTCGAAAAAACGCGTAAGGCACTGGGCGGATTTGACGTTATCGTCAATAACGCGGGGGTTGCCCCATCCACGCCGATTGAGTCGATCACGCCAGAGATGGTAGACAAGGTCTACAACATCAACGTCAAAGGGGTGATCTGGGGGATTCAGGCGGCTATCGATGCTTTCCGTAAGGAAGGGCATGGCGGCAAAATCATCAACGCCTGCTCGCAGGCGGGCCACACCGGTAACCCGGAGCTGGCGGTATACAGTTCAAGCAAGTTCGCCGTACGCGGCCTGACCCAGACCGCCGCGCGCGATCTGGCTCCGCTGGGGATCACCGTGAATGCCTATTGCCCGGGTATTGTAAAAACGCCGATGTGGGCGGAAATCGACAGACAGGTTTCCGAGGCCGCCGGTAAACCGCTCGGCTATGGTACAGAAACGTTCGCGAAACGCATCACGCTGGGCAGATTGTCCGAACCGGAAGACGTCGCAGCCTGTGTCTCTTACCTGGCGAGCCCGGATTCCGACTACATGACCGGTCAGTCACTGCTGATTGACGGCGGCATGGTGTTCAACTAAATAAAAAAATAAGCTCTGACATGAATTTCCCCTGCACATGTGCAGGGGTTTTTTTTGTCTGCGCAGACATTGTGCATTACACTGCGCGCTGCAAAAATTGAGTTAACGATCGACAGACAGGCGGTAGCAACGATGAACGGTACAATCACAACGTGGTTTAAAGATAAAGGCTTTGGATTTATCAAAGATGAAAACGGCGACAACCGCTATTTTCACGTGATTAAGGTCGCGAATCCTGATCTGATCAAGAAAGATGCAGCGGTGACCTTCGAGCCCACCACGAACAACAAAGGCCTTTCCGCCTATGCGGTGAAGGTGATCCCGGAAAGTAAACACCTCTATATTGCGGGCGAGCGCGTGAAGCTCACCTCGATCAAATCCTTCGTGGTGTTTAGCGAAGAAGAGCCCGTGGATACCGGTATCGACAAAGAGAACGCGGTGCTGTCGGTAGGGCTTCTGATGAACAACATCAAGCCGAAGTCGGAGAAGAAGCCGGGCGAAATGCGCGCGGTGAAGAAGCTGGCGATCACCACGTTCCAGAACACGACGCTGATCTTCACCGAAGATGAGATAGACATCGACGCCACGGTGAAACTGCTGAAATAAATCTGCCTGTGCAGAAACGAAAAGCCGGGTGGTGGCTACGCCTGACCCGGCCTACGCCTCTCCCTTTCCCGCACTATAAAACCTGAGCGCCGCACCGCCGGACACGGTCACTCTTTTCGTCTGCTTTTTAACCTGCTATAACAAAACCCTTACCTTTCAGGGAGTCTCTGCCGTGCCGGAAATCAATCAACATGGTCAAACCGTTAACGATATCGTGCCCGACTGGAAAGGGGCGCGCACTCTGACCCGCACGCCGCTGACGGGCCAGTACTGTCGGCTGGAGCCGCTGGATGCCAGCCTCCATGCCGCCGATCTGTTTGATGCCTACGCACTGGGTGATGACAGCGACTGGACGTGGCTTTCCAGCACGCAGCCTGTGAGCGTGGAGGAGACGGCACGCTGGGTGCTCGATAAAGTGATGGACGACGAGCTGGTGCCTTATGCCGTCATCGACTTACGCACCGCGCGCGCTGTGGGGCTGGTGAGTTATCTGACCATTGAGCAGATGCTGGGCTCGGTGGAAATCGGCCACGTGACCTGGTCGCGGAAAATGAAGGGCTCCAGGCTTGGTACTGAAGCGGTGTGGTTGTTGCTGAACAATGCCTTTGAGCACGGGTATCGGCGGCTGGAATGGAAGTGCGATTCGATGAATGTCGCCTCACGGAACGCGGCCGAGCGGCTGGGGTTTGTCTGGGAAGGGCGACTACGTCAGAAGCTGGTGCGTAAAGGACGCAACCGCGACAGCGATATGCTTTCTATTATTGATGGTGAATGGCCGGAGCGTGACGCGGTGCTGCGTGCCTGGCTGGCAGCGGAGAATTTTGACGGGGAAGGGCGGCAGGTTAAACGGTTAGAGGCGTTTCGGGGATAGTTGTTCACACTCCGTGTGATAAACCGGACAGCCTCGTACTTTTCTCACTGGTCAGCGTAAAAACGCTCCCGTTAACTCTCTTCCAGGCGAGGGTAAAATGCTTACCCTCGTTAAACTCCCCCACTGTACGTGACAGCGCCAGGGTCAGGCTCTTGTCATCCAGCGCAATCACTTGCGCACAATCGAACCCCATATACACACCCGCGTGGGGGAACAGCGCTTTAAACACACTTTCTTTCGCACTGAACGTGAGCGTCAGCGCCAGTCCGAAAGGGTAACCGGACTGCAACAGGCATGTCTCTTCCTGGGCATTAATCACCCCATCCTTAATCTCCTTCGCTTCACGCTCGGGCAGGATCGCTTCGCAATCAATCCCTGTCAGCAGATGTTGATCGCGGACGGCAATCGCCATTGCCTGGACACCGCTGTGGGTAATGCTGCCTGAAATCCCCTCCGGCCAGAGTGGTTCACCACCGGAACCGATGCCCGGGAGTGTGTGCTCGTTGAGGGCGTGCAGCGCGTGTGCAGCGGCAATGCGTCCGGCCAGATGATCGGTTTTACGTTTACGTCCGGCGTGGGTCAAATGCGCGTGGTGAGGGAGCCAGAGGAGATCGGCGTCGGTGAAGGTAGTGGGATCAAATTCGACGTGGTGGACGGTTTGTCCGGCAAGAAGAAAAGTGGAATAAGTTGTGTGCATTTTCCCTCGCTCAGACCCTCTCCCCAAAGGAGAGAGGGAATGGTTACCTTAAAAACGCGTATTCACGCTCATATACCAGGTTCGACCCGGTTCATTATACGTGTATGCACCAGCACCGTACATATAGGCACCGGTGGCGGCGTTACCCGTGGTCTGGGCATTACCCGCACGCCACTGACGTTTGTCGAAGACGTTATCCACGCCGCCGGTCAGGCTGACGTTTTTGGTCATGTCCCAGGTCGCACTCAGGCCAACGATGCTGTACGGACTGATCTCGTCTTTCTCGGAGCCGGTCACAGGCTGGCCTTTATAGTTGTATTTCTTCGGCTGCTGCTTGCCGTACCAGGTGAAGGTCGACTGCAGCGAGACATCCTGGTGAACCTGCCAGCTCAGGGTGGAGTTCAGCGTGTACTCCGGGATGATCGACAGACGGTCGCCGGTCTCCTTGTTCTTACTTTGCAGCATCCAGGTGATGTTGTTCGTCCAGTTAACCGTGTCACTGACCGGCACGTTCAGCGTACCTTCCAGACCTTCTACCACCGCCTTCGGCACGTTTTCCCACTGATAGATATCGGTCTGAACTTTACCGGAAGAGGTGTGGCCAATCGGCGTATAGCCCGCTTCAATTTTGTCGCGGTAGTCGTTACGGAACCAG
This sequence comes from Enterobacter sp. LM3, assembly GCF_046622475.1. Taxonomy (NCBI): domain Bacteria; kingdom Pseudomonadati; phylum Pseudomonadota; class Gammaproteobacteria; order Enterobacterales; family Enterobacteriaceae; genus Enterobacter; species Enterobacter sp. LM3. The sequence goes on from NZ_JBJURN010000011.1 coordinate 66,053, forward strand.
GTCACGCCCGCCAGCCAGCCGTCGCGTTTCCACTCCAGACCAATCTCTTTGTTGATACTGGTTTCGGCTTTCAGATCATCGTTACCCATCATGTAACAACCCACGCCGTCACTGCTTGCGTAGCAACCCTGACCTTTGCTGTACAGCAGGTAGTTCGGGTTAGTCTGGTACAGACTCGGTGCTTTGTAGGCGCGGGCGATACCCATCTTCAGGGTGAAGTCATTCCCCAGACCTTGTGACAGGTTCAGCGACGGGCTCCAGTTGTTACCCACAATGGTGTGGTGATCGAAGCGCAGCGCCGGGGTCAGCATGGTGCTGTCGGTCAGCTCCATGTTGTTTTCGGCAAACAGGGAGAAGATCTCCGCCGAGGTGTACGGGCTGCGATCGTTGCTCATGCCCGGGATGGTCCCGCCCTGCAGGGTTTGCGTGAAGGAGGTGGCGTCTTTCATACGCTGCTGGTTCCACTCAGTACCCAGCGTCAGGTTCTGGTTGACCAGGAAATCAATCGGCAGGTTGATTTCGCTGTGCAGCATCACGTCAGCCAGGTCGGTATCGGTGAATTTATCGCTGTTGAACAACCCTTCCAGGCCGCCCGCCAGGCCTTCGCCAAGACGCGAGTTGCGGGTGTGCTCGTACTGTGCCCAGTTGCTGGTGGTGATGCCGTTATCCCAGCCACCGTTCCAGGTCACTGCAAAATTCTGGCGATAGATTCGGTTAGTCTCTTTGCCGTAGTTTTTCTTCACCAGCGCGTTGTCGTTGTTGGTGTTCTGGGTGTCACCCGCGTAGAGGTTGTTCTGGCGGCTGTAGCCCGCTTCAAACTCCAGGGACTGCATTGGCGCAAAGTCCCAGCGCACCACGCCGTTGATGTCTTTGTTTTCCACCCCTTCACGACCGGCTGGCAGCGTGTTGGCATAGATACCGGTGCGGTCGGACTGGTGGCCCTGGTTGATGTCCCAGGCATCGGCCTGCGTTTTGTCCAGGTTACCGTACATGCGGAAGCTGAAATCGCCGCCCAGCGGGCCGCTCAGACTGAAGTTGGTACGTTTGGTGGAACCTTCGTCCTTGTGCTCTGGCGCATTCAGGTAGGTGTTCCAGGAACCGTGCCACTGGTCGTCGAATTTTTTGGTGATGATGTTTACCACCCCCCCAGCCGCACCGTTGCCGTAGCGTGCCGCGGCCGGGCCACGGATCACTTCGATGCGTTCGACCATCTCCGGCGGTACCCAGCCAGTATCACCGCGGGTATCGCGTTCACCGCGCCAGCCCAGACGAATGGAGTTACGGCTGGTGACGGGTTTGCCATCAATCAGGATCAGGGTGTTTTCCGGGCCCATACCGCGGATATCAATCTGACGGTTGTTGCCGCGCTGGCCGCTGGTGGAGTTACCGGTCAGGTTAACGCCCGGCATGGTGCGGATGATTTCGGCCACGTCGCGGGCGGGGGGATTTTTACGGATTTCATCGGCCGTGATGGTCGACACACCCGGTGCCTGCAGGTTTTGCTCTGCGGCGGTGATCACCATCGTATCTTCGTGCTGCGCGGTGGTGGTGGCGGTTTTGTCGTCCGCCAGCGCGGGCAGCGCGACGCCGTAAATCCCTAAGTTGACCAGCAAGGCCAGAGAGTGAATCTTCTTATTCATTGTACGTCCTGCTTTTCGCGCCGCTTCCTCCTGGCTCCATTCCCGAAGGGGAGAGGAGGCGGCATGTTGTCACCCGCATTTTGTGTAAGCCGCCCTGTCCCCGGGCGCACACAACGCTGGCATGGTTATTTTATGAACGCGCTTCCCACAGCGCGGGCACTACGCTATTGCAAATGCAAATAGTTATCAATAATATTATCAATATATTTTGTCTTGTAACAAAAAAGACTCTCTAAACATGAGGTTATAAGGGTGACGGCGTTAACAACGGGAAGTGAAGCCTGGTGGCAGTCGAAAAACGGCCCCGAATGGGTGCGAGAGCAGGAGAGTTATCGCGTGACGTTCTGGTGGCGCGACCCGGCCGGCACGCAAAAATCATCGGCGGTGAAGCGCGTCTGGCTCTATATCACTGGCGTGACCGATCACCATCAAAATGCCTGTCCGCAATCCCTTGAACGCATTCCCGATACTGACGTCTGGCAGTGGCAGGGTGAGTTCAGCCCGCGGTGGCGCGGCAGCTACTGTTTTATCCCTTCCGGGAATGAACATGATTTTGCCGATGCGGTCTTTCACGGTGAGCAGCCCGACCGCATGGCGCTACGCGAAGGCTGGGGCAGGCTGCTGTCACACGCGGTTTCCGACCCGCTGAATCCCCAAAGCTGGCGCGGCGGGCGCGGCCATGCGGTGTCGGCGCTGGAAATGCCTGAGGCACCGGTACAGCCTGGCTGGAACCGTCCTGATGCGCCGTACAGCCCGCCGGCTTGTATTGAATGGAACAGCGATCGGCTGGGTAATCGTCGCCGCGTCTGGATTTTTACCACCGGCGATGCAAACCCGGATCGCCCACTGGCGGTGCTGCTCGACGGGCAGTTCTGGGCCGAAAGTATGCCCGTGTGGCCCGCGCTGACGGCGCTCACTGACGAAGGCAAACTGCCGCCTGCGGTTTATGTCTTAATCGACGCGATCGATATTGCGCACCGCAGCCGCGAGCTGACCTGTAACCCCGATTTCTGGCTGGCGGTGCAGGAAGAGCTTCTCCCACTTGTGAAAACGACCACGCCATTCAGCGACCGATCTGACCGGACGGTGGCTGCGGGCCAAAGCTTTGGCGGACTCTCTGCGCTCTATGCTGGCCTCAACTGGCCGCAGCGCTTTGGCTGTGTGCTCAGCCAGTCTGGTTCGTACTGGTGGCCGCAGCGTGGCGCGCCGCAGGAGGGGGTGTTGATTGAACAACTTAAAGCGGGTGAAAAAACTGCACACGGGCTGCGCATTGTCCTTGAGGCCGGGCGCAATGAGCCGCTTATCTTCCGCGCAAATCAGGCGATTTACGCCGAACTACAACACACTCAGCAACCGGTTATCTGGCGTCAGGTTGACGGCGGACACGATGCACTTTGCTGGCGCGGTGGGCTGACGCAGGGGCTGATGACGCTCTGGCAGCCGCTTACTCAATAACGGAGTCTGTATGGAATTCAGTAATCCTTTCGATGATCCGCAAGGACAGTTTGCCATTTTGTGTAACGACCAGGCGCAGTACAGCCTGTGGCCGCAGCAGTGCGCGTTACCTGCGGGCTGGCGTGTGGTCTGTGAACCGCAATCCCAGGACGCGTGCCAGCAGTGGCTGACAGAACACTGGCAAGCGCTTGAACCGTCTCATTTTGCGGGGGAGAACGCATGAGCCAACATCTTCCTCTTGTTGCCGCCCAGCCGGGGATCTGGATGGCGGAGCAACTTTCCACGTTGCCAAACGCCTGGAGTGTAGCGCACTACACTGAGCTGAAAGGCGACATAGATGCACCGTTGCTGGCAAAAGCCATTGCGGCGGGCCTGATGCAGGCTGATACGCTGCGCATGCGCTTCATGGAAGATAACGGTGAAGTGTGGCAGTGGGTCGATGAATCTATGACGCTGCCGGAGCCGTCTGTTGTGAAGGCGGGCTCCCACACCGCCGCCGTGGCGCTGATGGAAGCCGATCTCCGGCAAAACCTGCGCGTGGACAGCGGTCAGCCGCTGGCGTTTCACCAGTTGATTCAGGTGGGTGAACGCCACTGGTACTGGTATCAGCGTTATCACCACTTAGTGGTCGATGGCTTCAGTTTCCCGGCCATTACCCGTCAGATAGCCGCCATCTACACCGCATGGGAAAATGGCGAAACCCTGCCATCTTCTCCGTTTACCCCGTTTGCTGAGGTGGTGGAAGAGTACCAGCGCTACCGCAACAGCGAGGCGTATCCGCGTGACGGTGCCTTCTGGGCAGAGCAGCGTAAGCAGCTGCCTGCTCCGGTATCGCTCTCATCCGCACCGCTGCCGGGGCGTGCGGCAACGACTGATATTCTGCGCCTGAAAATTGCCGCCGACAGTCGCGCCTTTAGCCAGCTTACCCAGGCCGCCGGGCAAGTGCAGCGCACCGATCTGGCTCTCGCGCTGGTGGCGCTGTGGCTGGGTCGTCTGACCGGACGGCTGGACTACGCCGCCGGGTTTATCTTTATGCGTCGCATGGGGTCAGCCGCGCTGACGGCTACCGGTCCGGTGCTTAACGTACTGCCGCTGGCGGTCAACATCTCCCCGCAGGAAAGTCTGCCGGAGCTGGCGCTGCGCCTGGCAAACCAGCTCAAAAAAATGCGCCGTCATCAGCGCTACGATGCCGAACAGATCGTCCGCGACAGCGGGCGCGCGGCCGGAGATGAAGCGCTGTTTGGCCCGGTGCTGAACGTTAAAGTGTTCGATTATCAGCTGGATATTGACGGCGTGGAGGCCACCACCCATACGCTGGCGACCGGCCCGGTAAACGATCTTGAACTGGCGCTGTTCCCGGACGAACAGGGCGGCCTGAGCATTGAGATCCTCGCCAGTCGGCAGCGTTACGATACCACCACGCTGACCCGTCACGCGGCGCGTCTGAATGCGATGCTGGCACAGTTTGCCGCCAACCCGGATCTGCGTTGTGGCGAGGTTGAAACGGTATCCGGAGATGAATACCAGCAGCTTGCGCGTATCAACGATACGGGCAAAGCATTGCCTGTCACCACGCTGGCCGGGCTGGTGGCGGAACAGGCGCATAAAACGCCGGATGCCCCGGCGCTGGCCGATGCGCACATTGAGCTGAACTATCGCCAGATGCGCGAGCAGGTGGTGGCGCTGGCAACCTTGCTGCGTGAACGCGGCGTGAAGCCGGGTGACAGCGTGGCGGTAGCACTGCCGCGCTCGGTATTTCTGACGCTGGCCCTGCACGGTATCGTGGAGGCGGGGGCCGCGTGGCTGCCGCTGGACACCGGCTACCCGGACGATCGTCTGCGCATGATGCTGGAAGATGCAAAACCGTCGCTGCTCATCACTACTGATGAACAACGCTCGCGCTTTCACGATCAGCCCGTAGAGATATTGAGTTACAACACACTCTTGCCTGCGACGGACGGTAAGCCGCTGAACCTGGCAAAACCAGAGCAGACGGCCTATATCATCTTCACGTCTGGCTCGACCGGTCGCCCGAAAGGGGTGATGGTAGGACATACCGCCATCGTTAACCGCCTGAAGTGGATGCAGGATCACTACCCGCTGGATACGCACGACGTGGTGGCGCAGAAAACGCCGTGCAGTTTTGACGTGTCGGTGTGGGAGTTCTGGTGGCCGTTTATCGCCGGGGCGAAACTGGTGATGGCCGGGCCGGATGCTCACCGCGATCCGCAGGCGATGCAGAGCTTCTTCGCGCAATACGGTGTCACCACTACCCACTTTGTGCCGTCGATGCTGGCAGCGTTTGTTGCCTCGCTGACGCCGGAAAATGCCGACTGCTGCAAAACGCTGAAACAGGTGTTCTGCAGTGGGGAAGCGCTGCCCGCCGAACTGTGCCGCGAGTGGGAGCAACTGACCCGCGCGCCGCTGCATAACCTCTACGGCCCAACGGAAGCGGCGGTGGACGTGAGCTGGTATCCGGCGTTTGGCCCGGAACTGGCGGCGACAGAGGGTAACAGCGTGCCGATTGGCTTCCCGGTGTGGAACACGGGGCTGCGCATTCTGGATGCGATGATGCGCCCGGTGCCGTTTGGGGTGGCAGGCGATCTGTATCTCACCGGGGTCCAGCTTGCGCAGGGCTATCTCGGACGTCCGGATTTAACCGCCAGCCGTTTTATTGCCGATCCTTTTGCGCCAGGTGAGCGCATGTATCGCACCGGTGATGTGGCCCGCTGGCTGGATAACGGCGCGGTGGAGTATTTAGGGCGCAGTGACGATCAGCTGAAAATTCGCGGCCAGCGTATTGAGCTGGGTGAAATTGACCGGGCGATGCTTTCATTACCGGACGTGGCGCAGGCCGTGGCGCATGCCTGCGTGTTTAATCAGGCTGCGGCAACGGGCGGGGATGCGCGTCAGCTGGTGGGGTATGTGGTGTCTGAATCGGGATTACCGCTGGACAGGGCCGCGCTGCTTGAGTCGCTCAAAGCGCAACTGCCGCCGCACATGGTGCCGGTCGTGCTGCTGCAAATCAGTGCGTTGCCTTTAAGTGCGAACGGTAAGCTCGACCGAAAAGCATTGCCGCTGCCAGAGCTGACCAGCAAAACCTCCGGTCGTGCGCCACAGACGGAAACCGAAATGGCGGTGGCTCAGGCGTTTGCCGGGCTACTGGGCTGTGAGGTGAACGATATCGAAGCCGATTTCTTTGCCCTCGGCGGCCACTCGCTGCTGGCGATGCGTCTGGCCGCTCAGCTCAGCCGCGCATTCACCCGTAAGGTGACACCGGGGCAGATTATGGTGGCATCAACGGTCAGCAAACTCAGCACATTGCTGGACTCGCCGATAAGCGACGAGCAGGCGCAGCGTCTGGGTTATGAAACCATTCTGCCGCTGCGTGAAAGCCATGGCCCGACGCTGTTTTGCTTCCATCCGGCGTCCGGTTTTGCCTGGCAGTTTAGCGTGCTGGCGCGCTATCTCAGCCCGCGCTGGTCAATCACCGGCATCCAGTCTCCGCGACCAGAAGGGCCAATGCAGCAGTGCGCCGATCTGGATGGCGTGATTGGGCATCATCTGGCGACACTGCGCAGGGAGCAGCCGCGCGGGCCATATTATTTGTTGGGTTATTCTCTTGGCGGCACGCTGGCGCAGGGGGTTGCCGCGCGTCTGCGTGAGCAAGGTGAAACGGTCGCATTCCTCGGCCTGCTGGATACCTGGCCACCGGAAACGCAAAACTGGGCGGAGAAAGAGGCCAATGGTCTTGACCCGGCAGTGCTGGCGGAAATCGAACGTGAGCGCCAGGCGTTTATCGCCGCGCAGCAGGGGCAGGGTTCCGGCGAGTTGTTTAACGCCATCGAAGGCAACTACGCCGATGCGGTACGCTTGCTCACCACGGCACACAGTTCACGCTTTGACGGCAAAGCGACGCTGTTTGTTGCCGGGCGCACGCAAACGATGGATCCACAGGTCGCCTGGGCACCGTGGGTGGGTGGGCTTGAGGTTTACAGCCAGGATTGCGCCCACGTGGATATCATTTCGCCGCAGGCGTTTGAGAAGATTGGGCCGGTATTGAAGGACATATTGGGATAGTGTAAATCCTCCCCTCACTCTAACCCTCCCCCGATAGGGGCGAGGGGATAGTTTGCTCCCTCTTCCTGTGGGAGAGGGTTGGGGTGAGGGCATCAGACCGCACGTTTCCCTAGCGGAACCACCAGCGGCGTACCCGCCACCGGATCGTCAATAATCATGCAGCGCATGCCGTAGATCCGCTCGATCAGCTCCGGCGTCACAATCTCTTTTGGTGCGCCCTGCGCCACAATCTCGCCGTCGCGCAATGCAATCAAATGCGTGGCATAACGGCACGCCTGGTTCAAATCATGCAGTACTGCCGCCAGCGTGTAGCCCTGCGTACGGTTCAGGTCGCTCAGCAGTTCCAGCAGGTCAATCTGATGGCTGATATCCAGCCACGTGGTGGGCTCGTCCAGCAGCATAATGGCGGTTTCCTGCGCCAGCACCATTGCGATCCACGCCCGCTGACGCTGGCCCCCGGAAAGGGTATCCACGCTTTGTAATGCGAGGTCGGTGATGCCTGTCGCCTGCATCGCCCGGTTCACCGCGTCATCGTCCTCTTTGCGCCAGCGGGTAAACAATGGCTGGTGCGGGTAGCGCCCGCGGGAGACCAGCTCCTGCACGGTGATGTCTCCCGGCGTGGTGGCGTTTTGTGCCAGCAGCCCGATACGCCGCGCCACCTCTTTGCTGGCAAAGCGCTGGATCTGCTCGCCGTCGAGAAACACGCTGCCGTCAACCGGTGTCATCAGGCGGCTGAGGGTGCGCAACAGTGTCGATTTGCCGCAGCCGTTCGGGCCGATGATCGCCGTGAAATGGCCGTCAGGAATGGCGACGCTCAGGTTGCGGGCAATGATTTTTTTGCCATAGCCGAGGGTTAAGTTTTCGCCGCGCAAGCGGGTTACTGAGTCGGTCATTTCTTGCGTGACTCCTGAACTAACAAAACGATGAGGTAAATACCACCGAGGCTGACGGTCACCACGCCTACCGGTAGCTGATACGGCATAAACAGCTGTTGGGCGCAGAGGTCGGCAGCCAGCAATAACAGGGCACCGCACAATGCTGCCTGGGTTAACCCCCAGCGCGCCGTCCCGCTGAGGCGTCGCGCAATATGGGGAGCCACGAGGGCGATAAATGAGATCGGTCCGGCGATGGCGGTGGCGGCAGCGGTCAGTAAAACGGCCACCAGCATCAGCGTCAGGCGCGAACGCTCAACGCCCACGCCGAGCGCGCAGGCGCTGTCGTCGCCCATCTCCAGCAGGCGCATGCGTCGCACCAGCAGGATCGCGCCAATAAACATCAGCAGGATCAGCGGCGCGGCGGGCCAGGTCTTGCTCCACGTCAGGCCGTTCAGCGAACCGGCGTACCACAGCCCGGCGGAGAGCGCGGTTTCCAGCGAAGCCTGCAGTAGTAGCCAGGTGTTGAAGGCCATCAGCATGGCGCGCACGCCGATACCGATAATGATCAGGCGGAAGGTGTCGATACCATTTCGCCACGCGAGCGCCCAGATGAGCAGGGAGGTCAAAATGCCGCCAGCCATCGCCGTAACGGTAATGGCCGTCAGGTGCTGACCAAACAGCACCATCGCCACCAGCACACCGCTCCATGCGCCGGTATTGAGGCCCATCACGTCCGGGCTGCCCAACGGGTTACGCATCAGCGACTGGAATATCGCACCACTGACGCCAAGCGCCGCGCCCACCAGAATGGCCATCGCCACGCGCGGCAGCCGCCATTCGGTGACCACCATCGTGATATTGCGTGGCGCACTGCCGAGCAGCGCGTGAAAGACCTGGGTAAAATCGAGCATCACCGCGCCGCTGCGCAGGCTCCAGACCGCCAGCAGTACAATGGCGAACGCCAGCAGGGAGACGCTGGTGACTAAACGACGGGATGGAGCCATCATGTGCCACCTCCGCGTTTACGCCGTACGAGGAAAATCAACACAGGGGCACCGATAAAGGCGCTGACCACCGAAACGCGCAATTCACCGGGAACCAAAAGACGACCGAGAATATCGGCAAACAGCAACAGAGCAGGCGTGGCAAGCAGCGTAACGGGCAAAGACCAGCGGTGATCTGCCCCCACCAGCCAGCGCGCCATATGCGGCATCATCAGACCGATAAAGGCAATCGGGCCGACCACGGCGGTTGCACTGCCGCACAGAATGGTGATCGTCAGTAAACCTGTTAACTGCGTGCGCGCCACGCGGTTACCGAGTGCGGTGGCTGTGTCGCTGCCGAGGCTCAGGCTGTTCAGCGCCCGGCTTAAAAACAGCGCCACGGCGGCGGCGATAATCACCGGGATCATCACCACTTTTAAGGTGTCCAGTGTGCGGATATCCAGTGAGCCGGCCTGCCAGAAACGCAACTGATCGTAGACGTCCGGGTTGAGCAGGGCGATGCCGTTGGATAACCCTTCCAGCACGGCGGCAAGCGCCACGCCTGCCAGCGTTAAGCGTACCGGACTAAGTTGTCCGCCGCCCTGGCTGCCGGTAAAGGCGACGACCAGTGAGGCTGCCAGCGCGCCGCAAAAGGCCATCATCAGCTGCTCCGACGGCGAACTAAACCCGAACAGCGCTGCGCCGAGCACAATCGCAAAGCTGGCTCCAGAGTTGACGCCGAGAATACCGGGGTCAGCCAGCGGGTTACGGGTGAGGGTTTGCATCAGGGCACCCGCCAGTCCCAGTGCGCCACCGGCCAGTAATCCGGCAAGCGTGCGGGGTAAACGGGCGTCCAGCACGATGGTGCAGTCGGCGCTCTGGCAGGTGCCGGAGAGTGCATCGACAATAACGGACGCGGGCAGCGGCTTCGCGCCAACCAGCAGACTGAGTGCAATCGCAAGGATCAACAGTAGCAATAAAACGGGCACCGCAACGGCGCGCACCGCAGAAGAGGAAAACGACATAGCAACATCCATGATTTGATAATGATAGTAATTATCGTTATCTATCTTATTTGGCTATGTTAGCATGTGCGCCCATGAAATTGGTAGATCGTTAGACCTCAGGGCCTTGTCATGAATCAAAAATCCTGGCTGATCAACCTCAGCCTGCTTAAAACGCATCCGGCGTATCGCGCTGTTTTTATCGCCCGTTTTATCTCCATTTTATCCCTCGGCCTGCTCGGCGTGGCCGTGCCGGTACAGATCCAGACCCTGACTCACTCCAGCTGGCTGGTGGGGTTATCCGTTACGTTAACGGGTGGGGCGATGTTTATCGGTCTGATGATTGGCGGCGTGCTGGCGGACAGGTACGAACGTAAAAAACTCATCCTGCTGGCGCGGGGTACCTGCGGCGTGGGGTTTGTCGGGTTGTGTCTGAACGCCATGTTGCCGGAGCCATCATTAATGGCGATTTATGCCCTGGGGTTGTGGGATGGCTTTTTCGCATCGTTAGGCGTGACGGCGCTGCTGGCGGCTACGCCTGCGCTGGTGGGGCGTGAAAACCTGATGCAGGCGGGAGCGATTACGATGCTCACCGTGCGCCTGGGATCGGTGATTTCACCGATGGTCGGTGGTTTATTGCTGGCAACCGGCGACGTGGCGTGGAACTACGGGCTGGCGGCGGCGGGAACCTTTATCACCACGCTCACGTTGCTGCGCTTACCGCTTCTGCCACCACCGCCGCAACAGCGCGAACATCCGCTGAAATCACTGATGGCGGCGATCCGTTTTCTGTTCAGCAACCCGCTGATTGGCGGCATTGCGTTGCTGGGTGGTTTGCTGACGATGGCGAGCGCCGTGCGCGTGCTCTATCCGGCGCTGGCGGGTGAGTGGCAGATGAGCGCCCCGCAGATTGGCGTGTTATATGCGGCAATCCCACTTGGCGCGGCGTGCGGCGCGCTCACCAGCGGTAAGCTGGCACAGAGTGCGCGTCCGGGGTTGATTATGCTGGTGGCGACGCTGGCCTCGTTTATCGCTATTGGCTTCTTCAGCCTGATGCCGGTGTGGGCGCTGGGCGTGCTCTGCCTGGCAATCTTTGGCTGGCTGAGTGCGATCAGTTCATTGTTGCAATACACCCTGATCCAGACCCAGACGCCGGAAGGGATGCTGGGGCGCATTAACGGTCTGTGGACGGCGCAGAACGTGACGGGTGATGCCATCGGCGCGGCGATCCTCGGCGGGCTGGGCGCGATGATGACGCCGGTGGCGTCAGCGAGCAGCAGTGGGTTTGCGCTGGCGGTTGTCGGGGGGATTTTGTTGCTGGTGTTGGCGGAGCTGCGACGGTTCAGGCAGGAAGTTGTGTTGAACGACAGTGCGGCCTGATGCCTTCATTCCCGTCCTCTCCCACAGGGAGAGGACGGGTTAATGCCCTACTTAAACAACGAATCCAGTCTGTCTAATACCCGCATCGCGCTGTAATAATCCAGGCGGAATGTCTCCGTTCCCAATGCCCAGACGCGCTTGTTCTGCACCGCAGGCAGGTGTGCCAGCAGCGGGTTGGCGTAAATTGCGTCCACATCCTTTTGGTCACCGGCAAACAGGAACAACCCTTCACCGTTCAGACCCGTCGCCAGGTTTTCGCCACCCAACTGGATGATGTCGTGGCGTTGGCCCTGGCTTTTGGAGGTATGTAACCCGGCGGGCAGCTCAGCCAGCGTAAAGCCCAGCTGGTGGAGCAACTGACCCTGTGCAGATTCCGTCGTCCACAGGTTGGCGCTGTGCGCGGCGGCGGTGTAGACAATGGCGTTGACCGGCTGCGGTGGCAGCGTCATTTGCTGCTTCACCCGGGCGAGTTGCTTATCAAATTCCGCAATGCGTTCTGCGGCCTGTTTTTCCTGGCCGGTAATTGTACCCAGCTGTGTTAACAGTGCCTGCCAGCTTTTGTCGTCGTAATTGATAACCAGAACAGGTGCGATGGCGGAAAGCTGATCGTACAGCGCCAGTGCGGAATCTCCGCCGGTGGCGCTGATTAAAATCAGGTCCGGCATCCGGGCAGCGACGGCCTCGGCGCTCGGCTCACCAATATACAGCCGTGCAAGCTTGCGCTGTTTCGCAATATCACCCCACTGGCGCAGGAAGCCCTGTGCATCCGCCACGCGGTTATTTGGCGTTGTGGCTCCGCTGGCGATGACGGGGGCATCGATTGCCAGCAGGGAGCCGGTTAAGGTCACGCTGGTGGAGACAATGCGCAGCGGTTTGCTTTTCATGGTGTGCGTACCGTGGCTGTCAGTCACCTGACGAGGCCAGTCGGCGGCGGTCGCTGAGGTTAGTCCTAAAACAAAAAGTCCGGTTAAAAGCAGGGCATTACGACAAATAGCGGGCAGTTTCACAAAGCGGCATCCTGTTTTTTATGAAGTTAATGATTCTCATTTTCACGATTGCAGCGAAGGGATGCAAGCGATAGTCGCACAAGTTGTTCTCTCTGTGGTTGACACCAGGACACTCTGCGATTAGGTTAGCCATCGAAAATATAAATGATAATCATTATTACTGCCTTTATCATTTCAGGAGGATGATATGGATACGTCCCTGGCTGAGGAAGTTCAGCACACCGCGACCACGCTGCAATCAGACAGCTTTTTCTTTATGTCGCCTTATCGCAGTTTTACCACGTCAGGTTGTTTTGCCCGTTTCTCCGAATCCGCCGTTGGCGGCGACGATCCGGCTGGCAATTTCCAGCAAAAATTAGCCCAGGCTTTCCGGAACGCGAAAGCCAGCGGCATTGCCCATCCTGTCATGGTGGGCGCTATTCCATTCGATACCCGCAAACCGTCGTCACTGTTTATTCCGCAAAGCTGGCAGACATTCTCTCGCCCGGCGCGTCAGCAGTCCGCCCGCTATTTCTCCGGCGCGCAGGCGCTGAATGTGGCAACACGGGCTGAGATCCCTCCGCAGTTGGTTTTCGAAGAGATGGTGGCACGTGCGGCGGCGCTTACCGCCACGCCGCAGGTGAACAAAGTGGTGTTGTCGCGCCTGATTGAGATTGCGACTGACGAGAAGATTGATAGCAGCGCCTTGCTGGAACGGCTGATTGCGCAGAACCCGGCCAGCTTTAATTTCCACGTGCCGCTGGAAGATGGCGGTGTGTTGCTCGGTGCAAGCCCGGAGCTACTGTTGCGCAAAGAGGGCGCGCGCTTTAGCTCGCTGCCACTGGCAGGCTCCGCACGCCGTCAGCCGGATGACATGCTGGATCGCGAAGCGGGCAACAAGCTGCTGGCGTCAGAAAAAGACCGTCACGAGCATGACCTGGTCACGCAGGCGATGAAAGCCATTCTGGAGCCGCGCAGCCATCATCTGAGCATGCCAGCTTCACCGCAGCTCATCACCACGCCGACGTTGTGGCATCTGGCAACACCGGTGGAAGGGGATGCGCGGGAAAACGAAAACGCGCTGACGCTGGCCTGTCTGCTGCACCCGACCCCTGCGTTGAGCGGTTTCCCTCACCAGGCAGCAAAACAGCTGATTGCCGAACTGGAACCGTTTGACCGTGAACTGTTTGGCGGCATCGTCGGCTGGTGCGACAGCGAAGGTAATGGCGAGTGGGTGGTGACCATCCGCTGCGCGCGTTTGCATGAGAAGTCCGTTCGCCTGTTTGCGGGCGCGGGTATTGTGCCAGCGTCCTCTCCGGTGGGGGAGTGGCGAGAAACCGGCGTGAAGCTCTCCACCATGCTGAATGTTTTTGGTTTGCATTAAGGAGCACTCATGACCATTCCCTTTACCCGCTGGCCTGAGGATTTTGCCCGGCGCTACCGTGAAAAAGGCTACTGGCAGGATCGGCCATTAACTCACATCCTGACCGATCGCGCAGACAGCGACACGGTCGCTATCATTGACGGCGACCGCCGCTTTACCTGGCGCGAATTCAACCAGGCAGTGAACAACCTGGCGTCAATGTTACAGGCACAGGGTCTGCAGCGCGGCGAGACGGCGCTGGTGCAGCTTGGCAACGTGGCCGAGTTCTACATCACTTTCTTCGCGCTGCTACAGGTGGGCGTGGCTCCGGTCAATGCGCTCTTTAGTCATCAGCGTAACGAACTGAACGCCTATGCCGCGCAGATCAAACCAGCACTGCTGATTGCCGATCGCGAGCATGCATTGTTTACGGGCGATAGCTTCCTCAATACCTTTACCGATGAATACCGCTCAGTGCGCGTCGTGCTACTGCGCGGTGATAAGGGGGATCATGCCCTGGAAGCCGCGATTGCGCGCCCGGCGGATCGTTTCATTCCCAACCCAACCCCAGCCGATGAAGTGGCATTTTTCCAGCTCTCCGGCGGCAGTACCGGCACGCCGAAGCTGATCCCACGCACGCATAACGACTACGACTACAGCATTCGTCGCAGCAACGAAATTTGCGGCATTACCGCGGATACCCGTTACCTGAATGCGCTGCCTGCGGCGCACAACTACGCCATGAGTTCGCCGGGTTCGCTGGGCGTCTTTACCGCAGGCGGCTGCGTGGTGCTGGCGAATGATCCGAGCGCCACGCTCTGTTTCCCGCTGATTGAACAGCACCAGATCAACGTCACCTCGCTGGTGCCGCCTGCGGTCAGCCTGTGGCTACAGGCGATTGCCGAAGGGGCGGGTAACGCCCGGCTTCAGTCGCTGAAGTTGCTGCAGGTGGGTGGTGCGCGTCTTTCCGCCACGCTTGCCGTGCGTATTCCGGTGGAGATGGGCTGCCAGTTGCAGCAGGTGTTTGGTATGGCGGAAGGGCTGGTGAACTACACCGCGCTCGACGATACGCCGGAACGCATTATCAACACTCAGGGCCGTCCGATGTGTCCTGATGATGAAGTGTGGGTGGCCGATGAGCACGGTAACCCGCTGCCACGCGGCGAAGTCGGGCGTCTGATGACCCGCGGGCCGTACACCTTCCGGGGTTATTTCAACAGCCCGGAACACAACGCCAGCGCCTTTGATGCCAACGGTTTTTACTGCTCCGGCGATCTGATCGCTATTGACGAGCAGGGCTATATCACCGTGCAGGGTCGCGAGAAAGATCAGATCAACCGGGGTGGCGAAAAGATTGCCGCTGAAGAGATCGAAAACCTGCTGCTGCGCCACGAGGCGGTGATCCACGCCGCGCTGGTGAGCATGGAAGACAGCCTGCTGGGTGAGAAAAGTTGCGCGTATCTGGTGGTGAAACAGCCGCTGCGCGCGGTCGAAGTGCGTCGCTTCCTGCGGGAACAGGGCGTTGCGGAATTTAAGCTACCGGATCGCGTGGAAAGCGTGGATGCACTCCCGTTAACGCCGGTCGGTAAAGTTGATAAGAAACAGTTGCGCCTGCGGCTTGCGGAACGCACCCAGGGCTAAGGAACAGAATATGGCTATCCCAAAATTAACCGCTTACGCACTGCCAACCGTCGCAGACCTGCCGACCAACAAAGTGAACTGGGCGTTTGAGCCGGAGCGCGCGGCGCTGTTGATCCACGATATGCAGGAGTATTTCCTGAACTTCTGGGGCGAAAACAGCCCGATGATGGCGCAGGTGGTGGCAAACATCGCCAGACTGCGTGACTACTGCAAAGTGCACAACATTCCGGTCTACTACACCGCGCAGCCGAAAGAGCAGAGCGATGACGATCGCGCCCTGTTGAACGACATGTGGGGACCGGGTCTGACCCGTTCGCCCGAGCAGCAACGCATTGTGGCGGAGCTGACGCCGGACGAAGCCGACACCGTGCTGGTGAAGTGGCGTTACAGTGCGTTCCACCGTTCGCCGCTGGAACTCATGCTCAAAGAGACCGGGCGTAATCAGCTGCTGATCACCGGCGTTTATGCCCACATCGGCTGCATGACCACCGCCACCGACGCGTTTATGCGCGACATTAAACCGTTCTTCATCGCCGATGCGCTGGCGGATTTTACCCGCGATGAGCATCTGATGTCGCTCAACTATGTGGCAGGACGTTCTGGCCGCGTGGTGATGACTGATGAACTGCTGCCTTCTGTTCCTGCCTCAAAAGAGGCGCTACGTGAGCTGGTGTTGCCGTTGCTGGATGAGTCCGACGAGCCGATGAATGACGAAAACCTGATCGACTACGGTCTGGACTCGGTGCGCATGATGGCGCTGGCGGCGCGCTGGCGCAAAGTATACGGCGATATCGACTTCGTGATGCTGGCGAAAAACCCGACGATTGATGCCTGGTGGGTGCTGCTCTCTCGTGAGGTGAAATGATGGCGGGTTTCGATTTCGCCGGCAAAAACGTCTGGGTGACGGGGGCGGGCAAGGGCATCGGTTACGCTACTGCGCAGGCGTTTGTGGAGGCGGGCGCGCGTGTCACCGGGTTCGACCTGGCGTTTGGGCTGGAGGATTATCCGTTTACCACCGAAACGCTGGACGTGGCGGACTCTGCTCAGGTGAGCGACGTTTGCGGGCGCGTGCTCAGCACCATTGAGCGTCTGGATGTGCTGGTGAATGCGGCCGGGATCCTGCGTATGGGCGCGACGGATCAGATCTCTCAGGAAGACTGGCAGCAGACCTTCGCGGTCAACGTCGGTGGAGCGTTTAATCTGTTCCAGCAGACGATGGGCCAGTTTCGTCGTCAGCAGGGCGGGGCAATTGTGACCGTGGCGTCTGACGCCGCCCATACGCCGCGCATCGGCATGAGCGCCTACGGTGCGTCGAAGGCAGCGCTGAAAAGCCTGGCACTGACCGTCGGGCTGGAGCTGGCGGGCAGTGGCGTGCGTTGCAATCTGGTGTCGCCGGGCTCAACCGATACCGATATGCAGCGTACCCTGTGGAAGAGTGACGATGCCGAACAGTTGCGGATTCGTGGCTTTGGCGAACAGTTTAAGCTCGGCATTCCGCTGGGCAAAATTGCCCGTCCGCAGGAGGTCGCCAGCACTATTCTGTTCCTCGCATCAGATGCGGCCAGCCATATCACCCTGCAGGATATTGTGGTGGACGGCGGCTCCACGCTGGGGGCGTAGATGATCTGGAAGCGCCATTTATCGCTCGAAGCACTGAATGCCACCAGCCTGAATACTCTGGTGGCGCATCTGGGCATGGTCTATACCCGCATCGGCGATGACACCCTTGAGGCGGAAATGCCGGTGGATGCGCGTACCCATCAGCCGTTTGGTCTGCTGCACGGCGGTGCCTCAGCCGCGCTGGCGGAAACGCTGGGGTCGATGGCTGGTTTTCTGATGACCCGCGACGGGCAGAGCGTGGTGGGAACAGAGCTGAACGCCACTCATCATCGTGCGGTATCACAGGGGAAGGTGCGCGGCGTGTGTCAGCCGCTGCATCTGGGGCGCACCAGCCAGAGCTGGGAAATTGTGGTATTTGATGAGCAGGGACGACGGTGCTGTACTTGCCGGTTGAGTACAATGGTGTTGGGGTAATTAGTGCGGTCTGTTGCCCTCTCCCCACAGGGAGAGGGAATGGTTTGGTGCCAAATCAGAGCATTGAAACTACACGCCTGAGTAATCGAATTCGCGGTGCAATCGATGCCTTATCCAGCCACTCTGCCGGGCTGTGGAACCCGGCACCAATCGGCCCCAGGCCGTCGAGCGTCGGAACGCCCAGCGCAGCGGTGTGGTTGGCATCGCTGCCGCCGCCGACTGCCTGCCAGGTAATGGCAATACCTTCTTCTTTACCTGCGGCTTCAACCTGTTGCATCAACACCCGCGTGGCTTCGCTGGTTGCCATCGCTGGTTTGTGATTTACCCGCGTAATCGTGGTGGTCACGCCTTCTGAAAAGCCTGTTGCACATAACGCTTCCAGCGCCTGATTCACCCGGTCGTACTCGTCGTTTTCCCAGAAACGCACATCGAGTTCTGCAACGGCCTTGTCGGCCACTACGTTTGCTGCACTACCGCCCTGAATCACCCCCACGTTGAGCGTAGTACCGCGATCCCAGTCGGTTAGTGCATTGATGGCAATAATGCTGTTTGCCAGCGCGGTTATTGCCGAGCGGCCTTTTTCAGGGTCGTTACCCGCATGTGCTGCCACGCCGCTGAAGGTGAGGTGATAACCCGCCATGCCTTTACGTGCTTTCACCAGTGAACCATCAGCACGGGCAGCTTCGCACACCAGCACGCAGCGGGCACGTTTTGCCAGCTCGCCAATCCATGCGTGCGAGTACACCGAACCGGTTTCTTCGTCCGGGTTCATCGCAACGGCAATCGCCAGACGCTCTTTATCCCCGGCATTCAACTCGCGCATCGCCCACAAAATATTCAGCAGCCCACTTTTCATGTCTGACACGCCAGGGCCATACAGGCGGGTATCATCCTCGCTCATCGGGCGCTCAGCCACGGTTCCGGGGGCAAACACGGTGTCCAGATGGCCGACCAGCAGTACGTCGAATTGCTCCGCCTGCGGTTTATTGCTAACGAACACGCCGGGGCCAACTTTTTCGCCCAGATCCACCTGTTCGGTATACCAGCCTTCACGCTGCCAGAGTTTCCCGATAATGCCGGCCACGGTGGCGACGCCTGCAATGGTCTGGGTACCGCAGTCCACGTTCACCAGAGAGGTGAGTTCTTGTATGTAATTTTCGAGTTCCATTCTTCTGTATCTGCCATGTTGTCAGCTAATCGTTCAGGTATTTTGACCTGCCCGGAGAGAGAAAAAATGATGTAAATCATCGTTGCGGATCCCGCCTGGCTGAAAAAGATGAAAGTGTGATTTTTGGAACCATATCGAAAGTGATCGGCTTAACACTGTGGTGTAAATGTGTGGTTTGACCACGCATTATTGCGTTTCAAAGTTGTTAAATTTTGACTGTTGTTCTAGAAACAAAATGTAACATCTCACTGTTTCACTACAACGGACACCAATTATGAACAACTCAGGGAAATACCTTATATGGGCAGTGCTCTCCGTTGTGGGAGCACTTGCCCTGGGCTATATCGCCCTCAACCGGGGGGAACAGATCAATGCGCTCTGGATTGTTGTCGCTTCCGTCTGCATTTATCTGATCGCGTATCGTTTTTATGGCCGTTTTATCGCTACAAATGTGCTGGCGGTCGATGCCACGCGCATGACGCCCGCCGTGCGGCATAACGACGGTCTGGACTACGTTCCTACCGACAAAAAAGTGCTGTTTGGTCACCACTTTGCAGCCATCGCCGGGGCTGGCCCGCTGGTGGGGCCGGTACTGGCGGCGCAGATGGGCTATCTGCCGGGAATGATCTGGATCCTCGCAGGCGTAGTGCTGGCGGGTGCCGTGCAGGATTTTATGGTGCTGTTTGTCTCGACCCGCCGCGACGGGCGTTCGCTGGGTGATCTGGTGAAAGAGGAGATGGGCGCAACTGCCGGGGTGATTGCGCTGGTGGCGACCTTTATGATCATGGTTATCATCCTCGCGGTGCTGGCGATGATCGTGGTGAAAGCACTGACCCACAGCCCGTGGGGGACGTACACCGTCGCCTTTACCATTCCACTGGCTATTTTTATGGGGGTCTACATTCGCTATTTGCGCCCGGGGCGCATTGGTGAAGTGTCGGTGATTGGCCTGGTGTTCCTGGTGTTCGCTATTATCTCTGGCGGTTGGGTCGCCGAAAGCCCGACCTGGGCACCGTTCTTTGACTTTACCGGCGTACAGCTGACGTGGATGCTGGTGGGCTATGGCTTTGTGGCGGCAGTGCTACCGGTATGGCTGCTGTTGGCTCCGCGTGATTACCTCTCCACTTTCCTGAAAATCGGCACCATTGTGGGGCTGGCGATCGGCATTCTGATTATGCGCCCGACCCTGACCATGCCCGCGCTGACCAAATTCATTGACGGCACTGGCCCGGTCTGGACGGGTAACCTGTTCCCGTTCCTGTTTATCACTATCGCCTGTGGTGCCGTGTCTGGCTTCCACGCGCTGATTGCCTCTGGCACCACACCGAAGATGCTGGCGAATGAAAATCAGGCCTGCCTGATTGGCTACGGCGGCATGCTGATGGAGTCCTTCGTGGCGATCATGGCGCTGGTGTCGGCCTGTATTATCGACCCGGGTGTGTACTTTGCGATGAACAGCCCGATGGCGGTGCTGGCTCCGGCCGGAACCGTTGATGTGGTGGCTTCTGCCGCGCAGGTGGTGAGCGGCTGGGGCTTTGCCATTACCCCTGACACGTTAACCAGTATTGCGAATGAAGTGGGTGAGCAGTCGATCATCTCCCGTGCGGGTGGTGCGCCAACGCTGGCAGTAGGGATGGCCTATATTCTTCACGGTGCGCTGGGCGGGCTGATGGATGTGTCGTTCTGGTATCACTTCGCCATTCTGTTTGAAGCGCTGTTCATCCTGACGGCGGTGGATGCCGGTACGCGTGCGGCGCGCTTTATGCTACAGGACTTGCTGGGGGTGATCTCCCCTAACCTGAAGCGCACCGATTCGTTACCGGCAAACCTGCTGGCAACCGCGCTGTGCGTGCTGGCGTGGGGCTACTTCCTGTATCAGGGAGTGGTGGATCCGCTGGGTGGGATTAACACCCTGTGGCCGCTGTTCGGTATCGCCAACCAGATGCTGGCCGGGATGGCGCTGATGCTGTGTGCCGTGGTGCTGTTCAGGATGAAACGCCAGCGTTATGCGTGGGTGGCGTTGCTGCCAACCGCCTGGCTGTTGATTTGTACCCTGACGGCAGGCTGGCAGAAAGCCTTCAGTCCGGATAATAAAGTCGGCTTCCTGGCTATTGCTAACAAGTTCCAGGCGATGATCGACAGCGGTAAGATCCCGGCGCAGTATACGGAATCACAGCTTTCGCAACTGGTGTTTAACAACCGTCTGGATGCCGGGTTGACCATCTTCTTTATGGTGGTGGTTGTGGTGCTGGCGTTGTATTCTCTGAAGACCGCGCTGGCGGCGCTGAAAGAAGACAAGCCGACGGCGAAAGAGACGCCGTACGAACCAATGCCTGAGAACCTGGAAGAGATTGTGACCCAGGCGAAAGGGGCGCATTGATCCCCCTCACCCTAACCCTCTCCCCACAGGGGAGAGGGGACAAAAACGAGAAACTGACTATGTTCGACACCCTCTCCAAAGCAGGTAAATACTTAGGCCAGGCCGCCAAAATGATGATTGGCGTGCCGGATTACGATAACTACGTCGAACATATGCGCGTCAATCATCCGGACCAGACGCCGATGACCTACGAAGAATTTTTCCGCGATCGCCAGGATGCCCGCTACGGCGGCAAGGGCGGTGCGAAGTGTTGTTAACCCTCTTTTGGTAAATAGAGGCTGATCTGTTCCTGCTTACAACCGTAGATTGCCGCCAGCTTTTCGCGGGTGCGCTTTTGTGGGCGAGAGTCGGGAGCTTCAAGCTGTGACACGGCAGACTGGCTGATGCCGAGTTTATCGGCTACCTCCTGTTGGGATAAACCGCGCAGGATACGCCAGGCGGCCTGCAGGCTGACGTCCTGCCAGGTCATGATACTGCAGACCTCCCCAGGCAATTCAACGTCATCCAAACTATCGTGTTCGACTTCAATATCCTCCAGATCGTCGTCGGTTTCGTCGTCGATCTCTGCCATCTGTAAGCACATACGAAAGTATTCGTCATAGGGAATAACCACATACTGCGTTTTCCCTTCATCGTCCTTAATTAGCTGAACAGCCATAAGGAGCATTCTCCTCGTGCAGGTAACTTGTTGATGTTCTACGTTTAACGGCCAAAACATAGCAATCGTTATTGGGATCACCTCGAAGCGTAATCACAATGCGGTAATCACCCACGCGTAACCGAAAAAGATTTTCTGAAACCGATATTTTTTTGATATCGGGTCGGGGAGCCGAACGGTCATCCAGCTCTGCGAGCTTAACCTCAATGCGCCGATGATAACGGCCATCGATTTTGGTAAGCGCTTTCTTTGCACCATTTGACCAGACAATCTTCATCCGTACCTCCACTGTACGCCCACACAAAATATAAGGAAATAATAAGACTATTAGATAAATTCTGAATTTCTTATGGGGCACTGTAGAGCGGAGAAACTGCGGGGGGTAGAGGCAAAATGCGAACCTTCGTGACGGCTCGAAAACACCTCCGCCAGGCGACAGAGGTGTGCAGTAAATTTGCGATCAGGCGTTCAACCCCCCGTCCACGTCCAGCCCCGTGCCGGAGATCTGTCCGGCAGCCGGGCTTGCGAGGAAGGTGACGGCGGCAGCGATGTCTTCCGGCTGGCCGTAATGACCCACGGCAATCATCTGACGCTGCGCTTCAGCCTGTTCACCGTCTTCCGGGTTCATATCACTGTTTGTTGGGCCAGGATGCACAAGGTTAACGGTAATGCCGCGTGGCCCCAGATCGCGAGCCAGGCCACGGGTGAAGGAGTTAAGTGCAGATTTGGTCATCGAATAGACTGAAATGCCAGGCATTGCCACGCGGTTTGCCAGACAGCTGCCGATGTTGATAATGCGCCCGCCGTCGGACATATGCACCAGCGCTTCCTGGGTGGTTAGCACCACGCCGCGAATATTGACGTTGATCAGGGCGTCAATGTCTGCCAGCGTCATGGACTCCAGCGGGCCGCCGCGCGCAATCCCGGCGTTGTTGACCAAAATATCCAGCCCACCGAGGGAGCGTGCAGCATTCGTGACGGCATCCTGAATGGCCCGTGCGCTGGCACTGTCAGCCTGAATGGCCTCGCTATGCCGCCCGAGCGCCTTTATCTCATCGGCGACTGCATGGGCTTTATCGACGGATTTTTCATACGTAATAATCACATCGGCACCGGCGCGCGCCAGCGATAGGGCAATCGCACGACCCAGCCCACGGCTGGCACCGGTAACCAGCGCCTTTTTACCTGTTAAATCGATCTGCATGATGACCTCGTTGAGAAAGTGGTGAGAATCATCATTAGGTATAGACGGTCGACGCTATTAACGGTTGAAGGATTCTACCTTCTCAAACGCAGCGCGCAGAACGTCAGGGGTTAGCTCAACCGGTAAAAAGTGAATCGACTCTACCGGGCGCAGGGTATGGGCAATGACCTTGTCCAGTTCGTCGCGGTTGTTGATATCGACATCCAGCTCACGAAGCCGGGTCGGCAGGTTAAAGCGCTGATATGCCGCCACCAGCTGTGCCAGTACGTCGTCCTGGCCGAGCAGGGCGCTTTGCACCAGGATCCCGTAGGCCACTTTGGTACCGTGCAGGTATTGTTCCGTCTGCGGCAACACGGTTAAACCGTTATGTACCGCATGTGCAGCCGCCACGCGGGTATAGCGTTCACCCAGACCGCCGACCATACCGCCACCGGCAATAATCGCGTCCACCACATCCCTGAACGCCTGCGTCGGTTCGCCACGCTGCTGGTCGGCCAGGGCTTCTTCACTGTGCTCCAGCAGGACATCGCGGATAGTCAGCGCACCGTTGATCCCCAGACGTACGGTCAGCGGCAGCTTTTCAGGCTGAGGAGCCAGGACCACCGCTTCGTACCACTTCGCCAGCGTATCGCCGATGCCCGCCAGCAGGTATTCCGCCGGGGCGTTAAGAATGATGTGCGGCTCCACCAGCACCAGGAAATTGGCATCGTCGAAAATCTCAAACTGTAGCGCCTGACCGGCGTCGTTATACCACACGGAAAGTGGCGTCCACGCGGCGCAGGTGGCAGCGATGGTCGGAATGGCGACAACCGGCACACCCAGACGGCGTGCCACCGCTTTGGCGGTATCGAGCAGTGCGCCGCCGCCAACGCCAATCACCACACTGGCATCACCGCCGGAGCGATTCACCAGGTGGGTGACGTCACGCTCGCTGCAGTGACCTTTAAACAGCAGATGTTTTGCACCTGGTGCGTTAAAGCTCTCCGGCAGGAAGGGGCGGGCACCTTCGATTGCGCGTTCGCCGTAGATCCACACCGCGCGGGAAAGCTGTTCCGGGGTAAAGAAATCATTCAGATGCGCAAAGCTTCCGGGGTGAGAGAAGTAGTTTGCCGGGCCGGGTACGACACGGATATCGGTATTGCTCATGTGGTTTTCCTTTTTTAGGGCGCGCTAACCCGATGTTATGTCTGGACATCCAGATGGCTAATAATATTTGGCTTTATCTTATGCCTTTTCCGTCGTTGTCAGTCAACCGGAGCTGTGAAAAATTCAATAAATCAAAATATTAATGAAGGATTTTACGCGGATGGTTTCCAGTCGCCTTGAGATGCGCGGTATCAGCCTGGCCTTTTCCGGTTTTCAGGCGTTGTCGCGCGTGGACTTCACGTTAACCGGCGGTTCCGTGCATGCGCTGACCGGAGCAAACGGTGCGGGGAAATCGACGCTGATGGCGGTGTTGTGCGGGACTCACGATCATTATGAAGGAGAGATCTGCATTAACAACCAGCCGGTGACGATCCGTGAGCCTCTCGATGCAAAACGGCTGGGGGTCCACCTGGTACAGCAGGAAGTGGACGTCGCGCTGATCCCGGGGTTGAGCATTGCCGAAAATATCATGCTCGACCAGCTGGCACAGCCGGGACACCGCTATAACTGGCGCGCTATCCGCCAGCAGGCGAGACAGGCGCTGGCTCAGCTGGATGTTTCCCTTGATGTTCGCCGCGCTATCGACAGCTGCACGCTGGCTGAAAAGCAGCAGATTTTGCTGGCGCGGGCGCTGTCGCACCACTGCCGTTTTTTAATTCTGGATGAGCCTACTGCGCCGCTGGATAGCCACGAGAGCGAACGCCTGTTTGCCGTGGTAAGACGCCTGCAACAGCAGGGCATTGGCGTGGTGTTTATCTCCCACCGTATTCATGAGCTGAAAGCCATCTGCGACACCCTGACGGTACTGCGCGACGGCAGGCTGATTGAGTCCGGCCCGATGGCGGATCTCAGCGGTGAAGACATTGTCGAGAAGATGCTCGGCCACGTGCTGAGCGATATCTATCCGCCTGCGCGTCCGCCTCACAGCGAAGAGACATTGCTGCGGGTGGAAGGGCTACACGACGACGCGTTGCTGAAGGATATCTCTCTGCATCTGCGTAAAGGGGAGATCCTCGGCATTGCCGGGCTGGCGGGGGCGGGTAAAACCGAACTCTGTAAAGCGCTGTTTGGTGCCACGAAAAGCCGCGTGGCGCGCGGTGAACTGAACCATCAGCCCTGGCAGCCGCGCGACCCGGCAGACTCGGTGCTGCGCGGTCTGGCGCTGGTGCCTGAAGAACGGCGTAAAGAGGGCATCTTTATTGATGAGCCGGTGAGCGTGAATCTGGCGGTGACGGCGGATAACAGCTTCTCGCGCTGGAGTCTGTTCGGTCATCGCCAGGCGTGGCGCTGGGCGGAAGAGGTCATTGCCCGCGTAGGGATACGGGCGCGAGGGCCGGGGCAGGTACTGCGGCGTCTTTCCGGTGGCAACCAGCAGAAGGTCGCTATCGGAAAATGGCTGCGTAACGATGCCAGCGTTTTAATGTTTGACGAGCCGACGAAAGGCGTGGATGTGAAAGCCAAAACCGATCTGTTCAGGCTTATCGACGGCCTGGCACGCGAGGGCAAAGGGGTGATTTACGCCTCCGGTGAATTCGCTGAACTGGTGGGGCTGTGCGACCGCATTTGTGTGCTGTGGGATGGACGCATCGTGGCGGAAATTGCCGGGGCTGAGGCCCGTGAAGAGACACTACTTTACTATTCAACCGGAGGAACGGCGTCGTGAGCAAAGCCCTTTCAGTAACGGCGGCGGCATCTGGCCGTCAGCAAATTTTTGATTTTCTCTATAAGTGGGGCATGTTGCTGACCGTCGTCGCGCTGGTGGCCGTCTTTGGCCTGGCATCGGACAACTTCCTCGATCCGAACAACATCATCAATATTCTGCGCTCGATTGCCATTGTAACGGTGATCGCCATTGGCGTGTCGGTTTCGCTGACCATCGGTGGGTTTGATCTCTCTGTGGGATCAACCGCATCGCTGGCTAACGCATTGGTGATTTCGCTGTTCGTCTGGCACGGCTTCGGCACCACCGAATCGATTCTGATCACCCTTGCGCTCTGTACGCTGGTAGGGCTGTTCAATGCGTTTCTGATCGTCATCCTGCGTATTCCGGACATGCTGGCCACGCTGGCCAGCCTGTTTGTGATTCAGGGTGTGGCGATGACCTACAGCTATGGTGGTTCGATTACCGAGAACATGGTGCTGCCGGGCGGCGATATGGCCGAAGGAACCATTCCGGCGACGTTCAGCCTGCTGGGGCAGGTACCGACCATCGTGGTTATCATGCTGGTGGTGACAGTGCTGGCACAGCTCGCTCTGTCGCTGACCACCCACGGCCGCCGTATGTATGCCATTGGCGGCAACCCGGAGGCGGCACGCCTCTCCGGTATTCGCACCACGCGCTACAAAGTGGCGGCCTACGTGATTGCCTCTCTGCTGGCAGGGTTGGGCGGCATTTTGCTGGCCTCGCGCATTGGCTCGTCGCAGGTGAATGCCGGTGGCGGTTATCTGATGGATGCGGTGGCGGCAGCGTGGATTGGTTTCTCACTGGCCGGGTCAGGTAAACCGAACGCGCTCGGGACGCTGGTGGGAGCGGTCATTCTTGGCGTGCTGTCGAACGGTCTGGTGATGCTTTCGGTGCCGTACTACGCAATGGACATTATAAAAGGGCTGGTGCTCGCCGTGGCGCTGGCGATTACCTACATACAAAAACGTTAACGATTTATAACAACACAACGGGATAACAGAATGAAAAAAATCGCACTCTCATTGGTGGCATTAGGGTTACTGACTTCTCTGCCGGGTTTCGCGGCGACATCTGCGGCGGTTCCGGCCGCGATTGCAAACCACGAAGGCCCGATCCGCATTGCGGTGATCCGTAATCTTGGCTCTGATGACAACACCACGCAGTTTGTTGCCGGGGCGGTTCAGGAAGGGAAGAAGCTCGGCTTTAAAGTCAGCACCTTTTTAAGTAACGGTGATGACGCCAAATTCCAGGACTTCGTCAACCAGGCGATCAGCCAGAAATATGACGGGATTATTCTCTCTCAGGGGCGTGATCCGTATGCGACCGCGCTGGTGAAAAAAGCGGTGGATGCGGGCATCAAAGTCTCGGTGTTTGATACTGCCGTCAACGGCGAAATCCCGGGTGTGACGGTCACCCGGCAGGACGACGCGTCCCTGACCAACCTCTCCTTCGGCCAGTTAGCGAAAGATTTCAACGGCAAAGCCAATATCGTGAAGCTGTGGGTAGCAGGCTTCCCGCCGATGGAACGTCGCCTGACGGCGTATAAAGCACTGCAAAAGCAATACCCGGGCATCAAAGAGCTGGAATCTATCGGTGCGGTGTCTTCTGACGTGCAGGGCGATACTGCCAACAAAGTGGGGGCGATTCTGGCGAAATACCCGAAAGGCAAAATCGACGCCATCTGGGGAACCTGGGATGCCTTCAGCCAGGGCGCTTACAAAGCCCTGAAAGAGAACGGCCGTACCGAAATCAAACTCTACAGTATCGACATTTCCAACCAGGATCTGCAGCTGATGCGTGAATCCGGTAGCCCGTGGAAAGTGAGTGTGGCGGTGGATCCGAAGCTGATTGGTGCCACCAACGTGCGTCTGATTGCCAACAAGATTGCCGGTGAAACCACGCCTGCGACCTACGATTTTAAAGCGGCTGCTATTCCTCAGGCGCTGCTGACCGCGCAGCCAGGCGCGGTGAACGTGGCGTCGCTGGGTAAAATCATTCCGGGCTGGGGTCAGACCGAAGATTTTATCGCGCCGTGGTTTGCGACGCTGGAAGCGAAAAATAAATGAGCGTGCTTCCAGTACCCGAATACAGCCGCAATATGCGGCTGATTGGCCATAGTGACCAGGGTGGTCGACCGGATGGCGTACAGCTGATGGTACATCGCGGTTTTGCGTACATCGGTCATATGGTGTCGCAAGGCTTTTCGATTGTGGACGTGCGCGACCCGAAAAATCCCAAAGCCGCAGGTTATGTGCCTGCGCCGCCTGGCACCTGGAATGTGCATCTTCAGGCGCACGACGACCTGCTGCTGGTGATTAACGCCCGGGATCTGTTTGCCGATGCCCGTTTCGCGGATGAGAAGGTTTACTACACCCGTCAGGTGGGGGAAACCGTTAGCGATGTCCTGGACCAGGGCTGGAGCGCCGGGCTGCGCGTATTTGATATCTCCACGCCGGATAAGCCGCGTGAAATTGGTTTTCTGTCGCTTAACGGCATTGGCATTCACCGCATCTGGTACGTCGGTGGGCGCTGGGCGTACGTTTCAGCGCTGATCGACGGATTTACTGATTACATTTTCCTGACCATCGATCTGGCCGATCCGCGTAAACCTGAAGTGGCGGGGCGCTGGTGGCTGCCGGGGATGCACCAGGCCGAAGGTGAACAGCCGGACTGGCCGGAAGGTAAACGCTATGCGCTGCACCACGCGATTATCGCCGGTGATACCGCCTATGGGAGCTGGCGCGATGGTGGGCTAACATTGCTGGACGTAAAAGACAGAACCCGGCCGAAGCTGATTAGTCATCGCAACTGGAGCCCGCCGTTTGGTGGCGGCACGCATACCTCGCTGCCGTTACCGGACCGCGACCTGCTGGTGGTGCTGGATGAAGCGGTACTCGATAACCAGGAAGATGGCGAGAAGCTGATCTGGCTGTTTGATATTCGTGAGCCGTCCAACCCGGTCAGTATCTCTACTTTCCCGCAGCCGGAGGAAATCGACTACGTGGCAAAAGGCGCGCATTTTGGCCCGCATAATCTTCACGAGAATCGACCCGGAAGCTTTGTCAGCTCAACGCTGATTTTCGCGACATATCAGAATGCAGGCGTGCGCGCGTACGATATTTCGAACCCGTATCGTCCCGTTGAAACCGGTGCGCTGGTACCGGCAGCGCCGGAGAGGATGATGGATACGCGTCCGAATCGCCCGCAGGTGATCCAGTCGTGTGATGTATTTGTGGATGCACAGGGGATTATCTACAGCACGGATTATAACGGCGGGTTGTCGGTGATTGAGTATTTGGGATGAGAGCGGTCAGATGCCCTCACCCGAACCCTCTCCCACAGGGAGAGGGAGAAAATCAGCTGTACTGACGCACCCGCGCCACCAGTTCTTCCACGCTGTCGATGCGTCCGGCAATCACAATCAGTGCTTTGCCAAGCGTAATGGCGTGGCGCAGGCATTCGTGGCGCATGGCATCGTCCTGAATGGTGTCGATATCCGCCACGTGGGAAAGCCCCACGCTGCGGCGGATCAGTTCGGTACCGCAGAAACCAATCGCGTCCTTCCACACCTTTTTCAGATATTCAGAGGCATATCCCGGTGCGCTAAGCGCGGCATCACGGGTTTTCTCGTTTGCCAGCGCCAGGAAGCGTTCCGCGAAAGTATTCCACAGTACCTGAATATCGGTCAGACGCTGTTCGCGGGCGGCCGCGGCATCGCGAATGCCCAGATGCCCCGGCAGGCCGCAGAAGTTCAGCAGCAGGTTACCGATGGCGGTGCCCACGTCAAAACCGATCGGGCCGAAGTAACCGAACTCGGCGTCGATAGCTTTCAGACTGCCATCCGCCACGAAAATTGAGCCGCTGTGAATGTCCCCGTGCAGCAACGCTTCAGCCTGGGAGAAGAAGCGGTGCTTCAGGGACGCCACGGCAATTTTCAGCTGGGCGTCATCGCGCAGGGTGGCGACGTCATTTTCCAGCCCGGCCGGGTAATTGTTGCGCTCGTGGAGCTGGTACGGATCGTTGAAGAACAGATCTTCGGTGATCTCGCACATCTCCGGGTTAATGAATTTCGCGACCTGCGCTTTTTTCTCGTGCGGATGCAGATAAAAGTCGCTGGTGTGGAACAGCGTCTGGGCGAGATATTCACCCAGCTGGCGTGCAGCCTGCGGGTAGTCGTTGTTGTTGATCAACTCCCCGCGCCAGATGCGATGGCTGGAAAGATCTTCCATCACCATTACCGCCAGTGCCGGGTCATAGTGGTGAATTTTAACGGTGTGCTGCGGGCAGTGCTGATAGTGCTCGACCAGGGTTTGCGCTTCCAGACGGGCGCGAT
The DNA here is from genome assembly GCF_046622475.1 of Enterobacter sp. LM3. Taxonomy (NCBI): domain Bacteria; kingdom Pseudomonadati; phylum Pseudomonadota; class Gammaproteobacteria; order Enterobacterales; family Enterobacteriaceae; genus Enterobacter; species Enterobacter sp. LM3. The sequence goes on from NZ_JBJURN010000011.1 coordinate 96,067, forward strand.
CCAGCGTCAGCGGCCAGGATTCACCCACGCAGCGCACATAGGGCAGTGCCTGCTTGACGATGATGCGGCTTACACCGTCATTATCGAAAATTTTGAACACCAGATTGAGGTTACCGTCGCCCACTTCCTGCGCCTCTACCAGCGATGATGGGTTATCGAGGCCGCCAAACTGCCTGGCATACTCCACGGCGTCCTGGGCGGTAAAGGTGTGATATTGCGACATTGCCGGTTCCTCATTGGTTTTGCTGATAAAGACATTTAGACGTCTATACATCTGGACTTCATCCTGACACAATGTGCTACAACAACGCAACAGGGAATTAACGACATGCAGACATTACAGACGACCAGCCTGCGGGTGGTGGATAATCAGCTATTTATTCTTGATCAACAGGCACTTCCGCAGGAGAAACGCTGGCTGGATGCCTCCACGACAGCGGCGCTGGTCGGCCATATTCATGCCCTGCGTGTGCGTGGTGCGCCACTGATTGGTCTTTCTGCAAGCGTGCTTCTGGCCCTGTTGGCGGAAAAGGGCAACAACCGCGACGCGCTGGCGGCGGCGCTGGAGACGCTGCGCGCTGCGCGTCCGACGGCGGTGAATCTGATGAACAACCTTGACCGCATGAAGCAAGCGCTGTGGCGAGAAGATTTCGTTCCTGCCCTGGTGGCTGAAGCACTGCACCTGATCGACGAAGACAGGCAGCTTTGCGATGCCATCGCGAAAGCCGGTAGCACACTGGTGAAACCCGGCAGTCAGTTGCTGACCCACTGTAATACTGGCGGGCTGGCAACGGCAGGTGTGGGGACGGCGCTGGGAGTGATTGCCCGCGCGCATCAGCAAGGCAACGTCAACAACGTCTGGGTAGATGAAACCCGTCCATTGCTGCAGGGGGGCAGACTGACCGCCTGGGAACTGGGTGAACTGGGCGTGCCATATCAGCTGATTACCGATTCGATGGCCGCCAGCCTGATGGCAAAAGGGCTGGTGGACGCCGTGTGGGTGGGCGCTGACCGCATTGCCGCCAACGGCGACGTGGCGAACAAAATCGGTACCTATTCGCTGGCGGTGCTGGCGAAATTCCACGGTATCCCGTTCTACGTGGCTGCTCCGCATACCACGCTTGACCCGGATTGCCCGAACGGTGAGGCGATCCCCATTGAACAGCGTGCGGCCAGTGAAGTGACGGGCGTGGCCGGGAGCTTCGGTTCGGTGCAGTGGGCACCGGAAAACGCGCCGGTGTATAACCCGGCATTTGACGTTACGCCTGCGTCGCTCATCAGCGCCTGGGTGCTGGATACGGGCGTCGTTACGCCAGAAGAGGTTGCGAAAGGGAAATTTGCCTGAGTCCGGCTATCCTTTAAGGGTTTCCCTAAAAAAGAGGAGCCAAACGTGACTCTTGATCCCAGTACTGACTTAAAACTGGAACGCGTGGTGGATGCACCACGCGACCTGCTGTGGCTCTGCTGGACGACGCCAGAGCACATCAAAAACTTCTTTATTCCTGTTCCCCATAAGGTGACCGAATGTGACCTCGACCTGCGTGTGGGTGGGCGGTTCAACACCGTGTTTGAGGTGGATGGTCAGCGGATGGACAACAAGGGCGTTTTCCTCGAAATTGACCCAGGCAGGAAACTGGTCTTTACCGACGGTTACACCGAAGACTGGAAACCGGCGGAGAAACCGTTTATGACGGCAATCCTGCTGCTCGAAGATGCGGGTGAAGGCAAAACCCGCTATACGGCGATTGCGCGCCATCCATCGGCAGAAATTCGTGAACAGCATGAACAAATGGGCTTCCACGAAGGGTGGGGGATTGTGCTGGATCAGCTGGTGGCGTATGTGAAGGGGCTGAAACGGTAGTGCTTCTGGACGCCCTCTCCCACTGGGAGAGGGCGCTAAAGCGTCATGCGAGTTTCGGATACCCATCCGCAATATCATCCCCGGTAAACTGCGCAATCCAGCCCTCGGGGTTATCGAAAATACGAATGGCGGTAAAGTTCGGCTCTGAACCCATATCAAACCAGTGCGGCGTGCCTGCAGGCACCGAGATCAGGTCGTTTTTCTCGCACAGCACCTGATACACCTCATCGCCGATGTGCAGGCAGAACAAGCCTGCGCCTTCAACGAAGAAGCGCACTTCGTCTTCGCCGTGGGTGTGCTCGCTCAGGAACTTCGCGCGCAATGCTTCTTTCTGCGGGTTATCGGCCCGCAGGATGATCACGTCCCAGCTCTGGTAACCTTTTTCCGCCACCAGTTTGTCGATCGCATGCTGATAGGCATTGATCACCGTTTCGGGCGCAGGATCGCGGCCTAAATCACGATCCGCGGCCCAGCGTTCAAAACGCACACCTTTGGCGTTGAGCTGTTGGGCGATCTCTGCGGCATTGGTGCTGTGCCACTGGTGCTTGCTGGCGTCTTTATCGGAATAAATGGTTAATGCGCTCATGAAGGGATCTGCTCCGGATTAATCTCGTCAAACTGGTGTACCTGATGATGATGACTTGCGCCGTCATCATCACCGCGAATCAGCTGCAGGGTGCGAAAACCTGCCTGCTCAGCGGCGTCCAGCTCCTGATGAATATCAGACAGGAACAGGATCTGCGACGGGGGGATCCCTGTTTGCGTTGCAATAGTCTGGTAAGACTGGACGTCGCGCTTGGCACCAATGTGGGTATCAAAGTAACCGCTGAACAGATGAGTAATATCACCTTCGTCACTGTAGCCAAATAACAGTTTCTGCGCCGCGACGGAGCCAGAGGAATAAACATAGAGATCAATGCCTTGTGCCTTCCATTTTTCCAGCGCAGGGAGCACATCCGGATAGAGATGGCCGGTAAAGTCGCCGTTGACGTAGCCGTCATGCCAGATGATCCCCTGCAGGGCCTTCAGTGCGGTCGATTTACGGTCTTCATCCATAAAGGCAAACAGCGCGTCGGTAAGCTCGCTGGCGCTGGCATGCGGATTGCTGATTTCATCACGCAGGTTGTCCAGAATCGATTTGACCGGTTCGGCGTATTGCTGGGCGGTCACGAAGGCCGCCAGTCGCTCACGCGCATAAGGGAACAAAACATCATGGACAAAACGGATATCGCTGGTCGTCCCTTCAATATCCGTCACAATCGCGCGAATCATACTCTCTCCAGTTGTCGTAAACGCATTTCACATTCAAATAAGAATTCTAATCCTTCCAGATGACGGCGGGCTTCTGCCACGTCACGTCCCCAGCAGGTTAAGCCATGACCGCGCAGAAGAAAACCATAATTAAGTGGGCGTTCCTGTGCGTAATGAGCGATTCGAGAGGCGAGGGCGTCAATATCCTGGTCGTTATCAAACACCGGGATGGCAACCGTATCCAGATGGGTGGTTTGCCCGGTGAGGGATTTTTGCATTTCAAAACCGCTAATTTTTAGCTCTGTTTCTTTGACCAGCCTGGAGAGTACCGTGGCGTTAACGGTGTGGACGTGCAGAACGGTGTTGGCCTCCGGGAACAGACGGTAGATCAGCGTATGTAGCCCGGTTTCTGCCGACGGCTTACGGCCAGACGGCGCGCGGTTGGTGGCGATCTCCACCTGCAGAAAATCTCCGGTTGTGAGGCTGCCTTTGTCTTTGCCGGATTCGCTGAGCCAGCACAGGTGTTCGTCCTGGCGTACTGACATGTTGCCGCCGGTTGCCGGAGCCCAGCCTTTTGCGCCAATCCAGCGGCAGGCGTCAACCAGGTGTGTGAGTTGCAGGTTGTCTGTCATGTTCCTTTTACCCCTTTCGGTCAGGAATATTTATAGCATATAGACGTCTAAGCGTCTTGATTGCCAAAGACTAACATCGTGTTATAGTGGCAGCAACATAAGTATTACAGGCAGGCACGACACAATGAGCAATAACGCATTGATTCCGCAGAGTAAGCTTCCCAAGCTGGGGACGACCATCTTTACGCAAATGAGTGCGCTGGCACAGCAGCATAACGCCATTAACCTCTCACAGGGGTTCCCGGATTTTGACGGCCCGAAATACTTGCAGGAGCGCCTGGCATACCACGTTGCACAGGGCGCAAACCAGTATGCACCAATGACGGGGGCACAGGTGCTGCGCGACGCCATTGCTGATAAAACCGCGGAGCTGTATGGCTATAAGCCAGACGCGAACAGCGACATCACGGTGACCGCAGGGGCGACCGAAGCACTGTATGCAGCCATTACGGCCCTGGTGCGTCAGGGTGACGAAGTGATCTGCTTTGAACCATGTTACGACAGCTATGCGCCCGCCGTTGCGCTGTCCGGCGGCGTGGTGAAACGCGTGGCGCTGCAGCCGCCGCATTTCCGCCCGGACTGGCAGGCTTTTGCCGCATTACTGAGTGAGAAAACCCGTCTGGTGATCCTTAATACGCCGCACAACCCGTCCGCGACGGTATGGCAAAAAGCGGATTTCACCGCGTTATGGCAGGCCATTGCTGAACGTGAAATCTTTGTGCTGAGCGATGAAGTGTATGAGCACATCTGCTTTGCCTCTGAAGGGCATGCCAGTGTGCTGGCACATCCGCAGCTGCGGGAGCGCGCCATTGCCGTTTCGTCCTTTGGTAAAACCTACCACATGACTGGCTGGAAAGTGGGGTACTGCGTGGCTCCGGCCGCAATTAGCGCAGAACTGCGTAAAGTGCACCAGTACCTGACGTTTGCTGTGAACACGCCTGCTCAGCTGGCGCTGGCCGATATGCTGCGCGCTGAGCCAGCGCATTATCGTGACTTGTCCGGGTTTTACCGCACGCGCCGGGATCGGTTTGTGAATGCGCTCAACCAAAGTCGCCTGGAGATTTTGCCCTGTGAAGGGACGTATTTCCTGCTGGCGGACTACAGCGCCATTTCGGATCTGGATGATGTGAGCTTCTGTCAGTGGCTGACTAAAGAGGTGGGCGTGGCGGCTATTCCGCTGTCGGTTTTCAGCGCCGACCCCTTCCCGCATAAACTGATCCGTCTCTGTTTTGCGAAACAGGAGTCGACGCTTCTCGCGGCGGCAGAGCGTCTGAATACGCTCTGATTATTTCACCGTCCAGGCTTCTGAGTAGCGACGGTCTGCAAACAGTTCCAGCAGGCCGTTGATCTGCTTCAGGCGCAGGACTTCGTCGCAGTCCATACCAAGCTCTTTCCCGATTTTCTCATCGCTCCAGCCCAACAGCGCCAGCTCACGCACAATGTCAGACATGGCGTTTATCTGGTGGCGACCGCGCGCACGGTTGTGGCGAATGGTCGCAGCCATCCGGTCAATCCTCTCCTGTCGTTCTTTACGCAGACAGGTTACCGGAAGATACCCTTTAAGCTGCTTTTTAAGCGTTGTTTTCTTTTTGCCAATTTCATGACGATGAAAACCATCGACAATTTCATAATGCTGCGGTTGATCTTCTGTCACCACGATAGGCTGCGTGAAACCGTCCAGCTCCAGCGACTGGCTGAGCAGCCGTTTTTCCGGGGGCGCAACGTTGTTGGGATTGTAATCATTGGCGGTGATATCTTCCTGTTTAATCCACAAAACACAGTCAACGGGCTGATCGCGAAAAGGGCTATTTTCATGTAGCGCCTTGCGAAAGGTATTGAGCGCGTCAATGCGCTGCTCTTCCGGAAGAGACTGTAGATAGCTATTCATTTCGTTGATTAATCGTTGTTGCATAAGATCCCCCATTCCATACGTTTTGATTTTATCCGGTCGCTGTATCGCTGATAGTGCTTTGGTTTATTGGGGCTAAAAGACAATGCCCGGCACCAGTAGTCATTATTCAGAAGTACCTTGCAGATGCGCCGCCACGAGGGAATATCCTTTGAGCCAATATCCCCTTCCTGCGTTTCGGGAATATCGGGCATGCCTTTTTTGCGGTACCAGTGCAAATACACGGCAATTTTGTTGCGGTAATGTTCTGATGTGTGTTGTGGCATGCTGTCGAGCAGCAAAAGGGCGTATTCCTGCCAGCTAAGGTGGGCCGGTTTGAGAATTTTGCGGTGGCCATAGAAATGATTGTCGTGACCGGCATAGATACCTCCGCTCCTGACACCGCTGACGCGTTCGCACATGGCCGCCCACCGCTCGGGTTCGACAACATGATAGAGCCATAGCCCCTGGCGTTGCTCGGGGCCAAAAGGTTCACAAATGCGCATGTAGCGCAGGGGAACCCCCGCCTGATACATCAGGTCGTACAATGTGTTATAGCTCGAACCGGTTTTTGCAAACCATGTCCAGATATCCGCGGTTTTCCAGTCATAGATCGGGTAGACATACCAGGCGTGCCCGCCGGGTGCCACCGTGGTCCAGGGTTTATCATCGGCAAAGCGCAGCTTGCGCGCGTTAGCGATGGCCAGGAAGCGGTTGTAGGATTCATCAGCACGGATACCGATCATAACGGCGGCAGGGCGGTTTTGAGAGAACCATTCGGAAAATGCACGGACAAAGGCTTCAAACGTCATCCCCTGCTGGTAGAAATCGAAATAGCCAGGATCGGTAATGGCATCGGACGGTGGCTGCCGGACCCAGTTTGTACCCGCTTCCCAGCACTGCCATTCCGGCTGAAACTGAGACAGGGAGTTTTGTGTTGTCAGGGGAAGAGCCACCCACCAGAAATTATCTATTACATCGTGAAAGTGGGTTCGCATATTTTCAATATGCTGGATGGTAGAGGTAAATTGTGCTTCCCAGTCAATGAACAGGACGTCAATTTTTCGCCGCATCCGGCGAGCGCATTCACAGGCAAGGTAAAGCATAACAGTCGAGTCCTTTCCTCCAGAAAATGAAATACACACTCTGGCAAAATTTTCGAGAGTCCAGGTCATTCGTTCCTGCGTCGCATTGAGGACATTCTGGTTAAGCGAGAGTTTATATAATGACATTTTCATCCTCTTCCTGAGTTATGTACGCTGGGCCAACGCTGTCTATTAACAGAGGTGGATAATATCATTTATTTTTTCAATGGGTTAGAGGATGTGTGAAAGAGTCTGGAACGATAAGTTGGAGTGATATATTGGATACCCGGCCACCACAGCTAAGTGACCGGGTAAGAGGTCACAACATATTTATGTCTTCAATGAAATTAGAAAATACCGTGCTGTTAAGTGCCGAGCGATTGTACATAATATAAATATCAATTGACGGAATGGAAATGTCTGACTCAATCATCTTCAGGCCTAAGGCTTCACCATATTGTTTGAACGCCGTAGCGGGAACAATACCGATCAGGTTTGTGACACTGAGTACGGATAATATAGAAAGATAAGAATCACTCCGATAGCCGATATTTCTTTCGGGCAATAAACGTTCAATGTCGTCCCGGTATGTTTTGGCACCCTGTTCATCGCTGATGTAGGCCGTGAATTTCTCGTTTAACAGCTCCTCCCGCGTTGCGGCCGTACCGATTCGCGGGTGATCCTGGCGGCAGACGAGGTTCATTTGCAGCTTATGGAACACGTTGCAGGAGATTGAGCGGTTGTTCAGAGGGTAAAACGAAAAGACCAAATCCGCCTTACGATAGGCCAGGAGGTCTTCCGCTGAGTCCTGTGAAACCAAAACATCCCGCAGTTCAATCTCATTGTTATGTTTTTCCATAAGCAGCTTTATGGGAGGAAGAAGGACTTCTGGTGTCAAAAATTGTGGGCAATAAATCACAAAAGTCTTCTTCATCCCGCTGTGGTGCATGATGCTGATTGTCTGCTCAAGCTGGTTAAGGTTCTGTTCAAGATGATGATGCAGGTTTACGCCGACGGTTGTTGGCGTGATCCCCTTACCTGAACGAATAAAAAGTGGGTCATTGAGTTGATTGCGCAAACGTTGCAGAGACTGGCTCACAGCTGAAGGGGTAATGTAGAGCGTTTCAGCAGCCTTACTAATGCTAAGATGTTGATAAATACACTCAAAAATGACTAAAAGATTGAGGTCAAACTTTTTAAGATCATATAGGTTAGCCATGTTTCTTCCTGATATTGATTCGTTGTCGTGTTGTTGTCACATTTGTATTAACTATAGATTGAAGCGAATCATTTACAATCCTTGTGATTAGCCTGCTTAATAATAGTTTAAAACATACTTAATGTATCATGCCGGCAGATAAATAAAATAGTTCTGAAAAAGAAGTTAAGATAAATTTATCTTTAAAAGAGTGTCTGGTTTTAAATAATGATATTGAGGTTGTTTTTCGGTTGTTTATTTACTTTTTAATTTAATTAGAATTGTACTGGAAATGTCTCTCATTATTCATTTGATGAATAATATAATGTCACGCAACCGGGTATTCGGCCTTACCTATCACAATCATAGGCAGGAACGCGGGGGAGATGGATTGCCCTGAGTGTGTACGGGTGTTGTAATCAACGCGCTATTACGGCCTGAGTACCGGGTAAGTAGAGCGCAACGCAATGCCAGCTTTGGCTGGCACTGAATGTACCTACGGGGAGTTCAGGTATCAGGGCCGCCCATTGAGGCGGCCTTTTTACGTTTGGCTTTCCTGAAACTCCTTTCACCCTATCTTCCCACCCGGGTTGTTAGGTATGGCTGATTGATTTGATAAAGCAAACGCATTAGCCCACTCAGGGAAAGTTCGTTACCTTACATCTCAACGAAAACACGGAGGAAGTACAGATGTCTTTGATTAACACCAAAATTAAACCTTTCAAAAACCAGGCGTTCAAAAACGGTGAATTCGTGGAAGTCACCGAGAAAGATACCGAAGGCCGCTGGAGCGTGTTCTTCTTCTATCCGGCTGACTTCACCTTCGTTTGCCCGACCGAACTGGGCGACGTAGCAGATCACTACGAAGAACTGCAGAAGCTGGGTGTGGACGTTTACTCTGTGTCTACCGATACCCACTTCACCCACAAAGCATGGCACGGCAGCTCTGAAACCATCGCTAAAATCAAATACGCGATGATCGGTGACCCGACGGGTGCTCTGACCCGTAACTTCGACAATATGCGTGAAGATGAAGGTCTGGCCGATCGTGCCACCTTCGTTGTTGACCCGCAGGGCATTATCCAGGCTATCGAAGTGACCGCTGAAGGTATCGGCCGTGATGCGTCTGACCTGCTGCGTAAAGTGAAAGCGGCTCAGTATGTGGCTTCTCACCCTGGCGAAGTATGCCCGGCGAAATGGAAAGAAGGCGAAGCGACCTTAGCACCATCCCTGGACCTGGTCGGTAAAATCTAAATTTCCGTCGTCTTTCGCGCCACAGCCGCGTTGGCGTCGCGTGCTCACCCCGGTCACTTACTGATGTAAGCTCCCGGGGACTCGCCCACTCGCCGCTTTGTTGTGACACGAAATACTCAGGAAATAATCCCCTTTAAAAACGGGTGCATTAGCACCCGAATTTCTTACTAGCGTCCATGATGCAAGCGCATTCAGGCAGCCGCGTGAGGCCGCTTGCATGATGATGTTTTAAGCCCAGGAGATAACAATGCTCGACACCAACATGAAAACCCAGCTCAGGGCCTACCTTGAGAAACTGACCAAACCTGTTGAGCTGATTGCCACGCTGGACGACAGCGCGAAATCGGCAGAGATCAAGGAACTGTTGGCTGAAATCGCTGAACTGTCTGACAAAGTCACCTTCAAAGAAGACAACAGTCTGGCGGTGCGTAAGCCGTCGTTCCTGATCACCAATCCGGGTTCTGACCAGGGGCCGCGTTTTGCCGGTTCTCCGCTGGGCCACGAGTTTACCTCGCTGGTGCTGGCGCTGCTGTGGACCGGTGGTCATCCGTCAAAAGAGGCGCAGGCGCTGCTGGAGCAGATACGCGATATCGACGGTGATTTTGAGTTTGAAACCTATTACTCGCTCTCCTGCCACAACTGCCCGGATGTGGTGCAGGCGCTGAACCTGATGTCAGTCCTGAACCCTCGCATTAAACACACGGCGATTGATGGTGGTACGTTCCAGAATGAAATTACCGACCGCAACGTGATGGGTGTTCCGGCGGTGTATATGAACGGTAACGCGTTCGGCCAGGGCCGTATGACGCTGACCGAGATCGTGGCCAAAGTAGATACCGGTGCAGAAAAACGTGCGGCAGAAGAGCTGAATAAGCGTGATGCTTACGACGTGCTGATTGTCGGTTCCGGTCCGGCAGGGGCGGCGGCGGCGGTGTACTCCGCACGTAAAGGTATTCGTACTGGTCTGATGGGGGAACGTTTTGGTGGTCAGGTGCTGGATACCGTGGACATCGAAAACTATATCTCCGTGCCGAAAACGGAAGGTCAGAAACTGGCCGGCGCACTGAAAGCGCACGTCAGCGACTATGAAGTGGATGTGATAGACAGCCAGAGCGCCAGTAAACTGGTTCCGGCAGCGGTTGAAGGCGGTTTGCACCAGATTGAAACCGCGTCCGGTGCAGTGCTGAAAGCCCGCAGCATCATCATTGCCACCGGCGCGAAATGGCGCAACATGAACGTGCCGGGCGAAGATCAGTATCGCACGAAAGGCGTAACCTACTGCCCGCACTGCGACGGTCCGCTGTTTAAAGGTAAGCGCGTGGCGGTGATCGGCGGCGGTAACTCCGGTGTAGAAGCGGCTATCGACCTGGCGGGGATTGTTGAACACGTCACCCTGCTGGAGTTTGCGCCAGAGATGAAAGCGGACCAGGTGCTGCAGGATAAAGTCCGCAGCCTGAAAAACGTCGACATCGTACTGAATGCGCAGACGACGGAAGTGAAAGGCGACGGCAGCAAAGTGACCGGCCTGGCGTATCGCGATCGGGTGAGCGGTGATGTGCATAGCGTGGCGCTGTCGGGTATTTTCGTTCAGATTGGTCTGCTGCCAAATACCACCTGGCTGGAAGGTGCTGTCGAACGCAACCGGATGGGCGAAATCATCATTGACGCGAAATGCGAAACCAGTGTGAAGGGCATATTTGCGGCGGGTGACTGCACAACCGTACCGTACAAACAGATTATTATCGCGACAGGTGAGGGGGCGAAAGCGTCGCTGAGTGCCTTTGACTATCTGATCCGCACCAAAACAGCATAATAAAAGAAAGTAAGGCTATACCTGCAATAGCAAGAGGCCACCGAAAGTGGCCTCTTTTTTTATCTGACCACCATCACCGGAATGTGCGTATGACGGATCACGCTGGAGGCGTTGGAGCCAAGCAGGTGAGTGGTAATGGAAGGGTTACGTGAACCAATAACAACCACATCGGCCTTCAGCTCATTAGCCAGTTCATTAACGGCATCACGCACGCTGCCGAACCTGACGTGCGTTTTAATGCGAGAGGGATCGATGGTGAAGTGTCCTGCCATTGTTTGCAGACGTGTTTCAGCTTCGTGTTGCAGATGCTCTTCAAAGCGACGCACATCGGCGGCAAAACGGTGCAGGTTCAGGCTGGCGGAACCCGGTAACACGTGCAAAAGATGAATAACACCGTCCTGCTGTGCAAGGAACTCGGCGTGGCGTACGGCCTTGTCGCTCAGCTCCATTTCGAAAACATCAACCGGCATAATGATTCTCTGATACATACCCGTTTCTCCTTGTTTATAAACGCTAAAACCATTCAAGCACAAAATGATATTGGTTTCTGATATCTGTCTGGCACTTTTTCATACGATGACATTTTTTGTTTTTGCGAGGCAGGAAGAGAAAATGAATTACCAGTGATGCTCAAGATAAAGCACAGCCATGACGATAATCGCCATAAAAATGATGAAAAACAGTGTGATAACCATTGCATCACTCATGACCGTCCCCACGGCACCAAAACAGGTTAAGCGTGGATTAAGCGGATTTTGTACGGTATAGGAAAATTGGGTGAATTACCGGAAAGAGGATGCAGAAGCATCCTCTGTACAATGCGGGTTGGCGCGTGTTCAGCCGGGATTAACGGAGGTAATCGCCTGCGGCTTCTGGCTGGTAGAGCAGTTCCAGCACTTCCAGATGGGTTGAGGCCCCGCCGGGTAATTCCCAGTGAATGGTATCGCCGGTGTGCAGCCCAAGCAATGCTGCACCCACCGGTGCCAGAACGGAAAGCTGCGTGCTGCTGTCGGTCATCTGAGCCGGGTAGACCAGCGTTCGGGTCAGCTCTTCGCCGGTGGCCAGGTTACGGAATTTCACCTGGCTGTTCATGGTCACCACGTCATGCGGCATGGACTCAGGCGTACACATTTGCGCCCGGTCGAGTTCTTCATTCAGCGCGTTGGCCACCGGGAGAGAAGCGAATTCTGCTTTTTCCAGAAGCCTGTCGATACGTTCTGCGTCGAGTTCATTAATGATAATTGTGGGTCTGGACATTTATTACTCCATGTCGTTAATGCTGCGTGTAACGCAGAAACCAATCCAAAAGAAAACCCTCGCCGTCTGGCAGCGAGGGTTTAACTCTCCCGATGATACTGGCTGAGCACGTAAGTTTGAAGTGATGAAGGTCACATTCATGGGTCATATGAATTTTTGGCGAAAAACGTGATCCCTCGCAAATTTGCATTATCCTTTTTAAGCGCCCTTTGTAGGCGACTATCCGCATTCAGTGTCCCTTAATCAGGAGATCTCATGAGCGATTACGACAAACTTACCTTGAAAGACGGCAGTTATTTGCATTTTAAGGACTGGGGAAGCGGGCAACCCATCGTGTTCAGTCACGGCTGGCCGCTGACGGCTGATGCCTTTGAAGATCAAATGTTGTTTCTGGGGTCAAAAGGATTTCGTGTGATTGCGCATGACCGGCGTGGGCATGGCCGTTCTGCACAGCCGTGGGACGGGCATAATATGGATCAGTACGCTGACGACCTGGCTGAACTAACGGCGCATCTGAATCTGAAAGATGCCGTACATGTCGGCCATTCGACGGGCGGTGGTGAAGTGGCGCGCTATATTGGTCGCCACGGCACGCAGCGCGTGGCCAAAGCGGTGCTGATTGGTGCAGTGACGCCGATTATGATCAAAACCGATTTCAACCCGAACGGGGTACCGAAAGAGGTGTTTGATGGTATTCGGGAGGGGGTGATTAACGATCGTGCGGCCTTTTTCTATGAGCTGACCGCCGCGTTTTATGGCTATAACCGCCCGGGGACGAAAGAGTCCAGAGCCGTGCGGGAGAGCTTTGTCGGGCAGGGGCTACAGGGATCGATCAAGGCATTGTATGACTGCATCAACGCTTTTTCGGAAACTGACCTGCGCGCAGATCTGAAAAAGATGACTATCCCTACGCTTGTGATCCACGGTGATGACGATCAAATTGTCCCGATTGATACCTGTGGCCGTGTGGCTGCGGAGATCCTGCCTGATGCCCAGCTGAAAGTCTATGCGGGTGGCTCTCACGGTATCTGCACCACCCATAAGCATCAGATTAATGACGATTTGCTGAAATTTATTCGTTCCTGATCCCTGACGGATTGCGTTACGCTGATCGTCCTGAATCAGGGCCATGAGCGAAGCGTAATTCGTGTCTGCCCTACCAATGAGAGAGCAACATGTACTTCTACCAACCTTCTCAGGGGCACGGCCTGCCGCATGACCCGCTGAACGCCATTATTGGCCCGCGTCCGATTGGCTGGATCTCTTCCTGTGATCAAGACGGTCAGCTGAACCTTGCCCCGTATAGCTTCTTTAACTGTTTCAACTACCGCCCACCGATCATCGGTTTTTCCAGCAATGGCTGGAAAGACAGCGTGCGTAATATTACTGAAACAGGCGAATTTGTCTGGAATCTGGCAACGCGCGATTTGGCCGAAGCGATGAATGAAACCTCTGCCACGCTGCCTCACGGTGAAGATGAATTCACCTTTGCCGGGCTGACGCCGGTTGCCAGCCAGCTGGTGAATGCACCACGCGTGGCGGAAAGCCCGGTGAACTTTGAGTGCCGCCTGTCGCAGTGCATCCAGCTGACGGGGGCCGATGGTACGCCGGTCGACACCTGGCTGGTATTGGGGGAAGTGGTTGGCATTCATATTGCCGAAACGTTGCTGGAAGAGGGGATTTACCAGACAGCGAAAGCGCAGCCCATTCTGCGTGCGGGTGGGCCGACGGCCTATTACTCCATCAGCGACACCCATCGGTTTGATCTGGTTCGTCCGGATGCACGCAGGGGGTAAGATGGCCGGGCGGCAGTTTTTACTGATTTGCTCAGGGGGCGAGTCTGGCGTACTCACTCACCAGCCGCAATGCCCGGCGGGTGATCAGTAACCGGCTTTATCAATAACAAACTGTTTGCCGCAGTTACCCGGATGTGGCTGTGGGGCAAAAGAGGCCGCAGAGAGCGGTGCGTTAATGGTGTCGGCTTTTAGCGAGATCTGCATTTCAGTCAGATACGCAGGGTTACCGTCGCAGCTAAGCTTAATGGCTTTCACATTCTCCTTGCCCCAGCTTTTGGCCACCGCGTCGTCAAAGTCGCTACGGCTCACGGTTTTGCCGTAGTTATCCGCAAGGAATTTCCCCACGGCGCTGCTTTTAACGTCCTGATTCATGCGTACCATCGTGCCGAAATAAGCGTCGGGATCAAAACCAAAGCAGACCCCATGCTTGGCATATTCGTAACGTTCCAGGCAGGAGTTACCACCTGCGCCGGGCATGACGCTGTTCAGTTTTGCGGCACCCGAAAGCGACAGTCCGGTTTCGGCGGCTGAACATTTGCGGCCGGCTTTGACTTCCGGCATATTCGGAGCTGGTCGCGTGGCACAGCCAAAACGCATCCAGCGGCGTTCATCCACACCAAGTGCGGCAATAGATTTAGGTAAACCCGGCCATAGCCCGTGAACGGTCAGAAAATCGGTTTTGTTATCGCTCTCTTTCTGCAGACGACACTCGTCAGGGGCGTTGCGGTGACGATCAACCATGCTCTGACAGAACCCGGTTTGCCAGGAAAGCGCCAGCACATAGCGATCGAAATCGCCGTATTGCGTTGCCTTGAGAGCGTCTGCCTGTGCGGAGAATACACAGAGTGCGAGCGCCATCGCGCCAGACGGAATAACGATATCCTTCCTGAGCATTTAATTTCCTGAACGATTGAATACGATTGATTTCTGGAAATTATTAAAGCACAAAAAGCGCCCGCAGGCGCTTTTTGGTTACAACGGATTTAACTTACGGCTGTTCCTGGTACCAGGACTTCCGTTGCGATGATCACAATGATCAGGCCAACGAGTACGGGGACCGAGGTGCGTTTTACAACTTCAAACGGCGATATTTTTGCCATCCCGGCGACGGCAACGACCACGCCCGATACCGGAGAAATGGTACGACCCAGGTTTGATGCCTGCAGCATCGGAATGGAGAGGTAAGCCGGGTTAATTCCGGAGGAGTGGGCCAGTTTCGGGATCATCTCAACGAACGCGTAGAACGGTGCGTTACCGGAACCGGTGGTCATTGCTGCCAGCATGGTCAGCACCACCAGCACCAGCATCAGAATAATACTGGCAGAACCGAACGACGTGGCGATGGAAATCAGGCTCTGGATAAAGCCGATGGTGCTCAGCCCCTGGGCGAAGACGCCCGCCGCAACTAACAGCATCACGACGCCCGCGAAGGCGTCCGCCATGCCGCGGTAAGCGACTTCCAGGCCAGAAAATACCTTCTTCGTGTCGAAGCCACGCACAAACTCCAGCACGGCAGCCAGCAGCATGCAGATGACCAGAATGGTGATGATATGCAGCTGCGGACCCCATTTACCGTCAAACACCAGCACGCCGATAATCGGGGTAAATGGCAGAATGGAATAGAATGCCGGAGCAGTGGTGGTGATTTCACTCACATCCATCATCTCATGGCTGATGTTCTCTTTTTTATCGAGATAGCGCTGCCAGAAGAAGTGCGCAATTGCCATACCGATAATTGCGACAATGGAGATAGGCAGGGTGGTTTTAAAGGCGAAATCGATCAGCGACATTTCCGCTGCTTTTGCGGCCAGTACCACGTCGCCTGACGTTGGAGAAAGAATAATGGCTGCCGGAGAGGCACAGATTGCCGCCGCTGCGCCACGGCTGATGCCGACGTTGACCATTACCGGGAACAGGGTGGCCATTAACAGTACGCCAAGTCCGGTTGCAGACGAAACGGCCAGCGACATCAGGCAGGCGAGGAAATAGGCTGCAACCATCAGCAGATAGGGGGAGTTAATGTACTGAAGAGGTTTTGAGGCCAGCTTAACAACCATATCGTTGGCACCGATATGAGTCATATAAGCGGCAAAACCGCACAGCATCATGATCATCATGCCCAGGTCGCCACCACGGCTCATGAGCAGAATTTTAATATATTCAACAATATCAGTGGCGGTATAACCGGTGCTGGTTTCGCTGGCGGGTAAGACTTTATGACCCATCAGAGCGCTCACGATCAGCAGCGTCAGGCCACCGACAAATAATACCCCAGTGGCTGAATACCCTTTAATGATGTAGCGTGCTACACCGACAATGACGATGACTCCGATAAGGAGCTCGATAAACGTAAGCATGGTGTCCCCTGTATCCTTGCTGCCCGAGAGCACAAATAATCAATAAGAAAAGCAGGATGAAATGTGCCGAATTAATGGCCAGTCCTTGCTGATTAAAATCAATAAAGATACTACTAAAAGAGATATTGACGATATTTTTGCCATTGCGGTGGCATTTATGTCATGTCGATATTGACCGACTGAAACACAATTATATGTCATTAAATTGATGGTGAATTGTTAATATATTTGGTGCGATTTCTCAGCCAGTTGATAAAGAACGTAAAACTCTTTAAAAGCACTTTTCTTTCATTCTTTTGCCTGCATATACTCAGGCTACTTTTTTCAACCTGACGATACCGATATGCACGCCAACTGGACTTATCGCCTGCGTTTCCTCAAAAAACATCTTCTGATGTTTTTGATGGCGTTTGGCTGGCTGTTGCTCCAGAGTCAGGTTGCTGTTGCATCTCATCACTGCACCATTGATTTGCGTGGCGAGATGGCTGCTATCCAGCATATGGATATGATGGCAAAACCTGGCCTGCATAACGCTGTTGATGCTTCTCCGCTGTGTGAGAAACACTGCGTACCCGATCAGGTACAAAAAGATCCCGCTCAGTTGCATCTGGTGGCGCTTCCTGCCGCCATGACGCTCACCCTGAATACACCAGAATGCGCTTCTGCGAGCGATTCTGTGTGGTCTGTTACCCCTCCAGCCGTGGGGCCTCCGGCAACGATCCGCTATTGCCGGTTCAGAGAATAAAAAGACCTGTTAATCCGTTGTTTTTATTTAATTAACGTTTAACAGGAGTTTTATCATGCGTGCTTTATTCCTTTCCGCGCTGCTTGGCGCGTCCGTCTCTTTCGCTTCTTTTGCCGTTCAGGCCAATGAGGTTTCTTCTCCGTCTGCACAACGCTGGCAAGGTCACGGGGTGGTTCAGTCGTTTTCTGCTCAATCCGTCATGCTCCGGCATGATGCCATTCCCGAACTGAAATGGCCGGCCATGACCATGCCATTTACCTTATCTGCCGGTGCAGTGCTGAATGGCGCTAAACCCGGCGATGAGGTGACCTTCACGCTTGAACGTGCGGGTGACGGCTTCCAGATTGTCTCGCTGACGCCGCAGCGCTAAGCGAGGACACCATGAAACAACACACACTGGGCCTGTGGCTCGGTGGGGTGCTGTTCGGTCTTTTCAGCTCCGTCGTACAGGCGGAGTCGTGGACGCTCGAACAAACCCTGACCGAAGCACAGCGCTATTCAGCCGAGTTATCAGCCAGCCGCAACGAAGCGCAGGCGCTGGACGCTATGGCGGATTCCGCCACCCAATTACCTGACCCGAAGCTAAAGTTCGGCATTGAAAACGTGCCGGTGCAGGGCAATAACGACAGACGACTGACGCGTGAAGGCATGACCATGCAGAAGATAGGCATCATGCAGAGTTACATCAGTTCAGAAAAACGTGAGCGTAAGGCGCAGACCTTCCAGGCGCAGGCGCGCGGAGTATTGGCAAAGTCAGAGGCCATTCGCGCCGTTCTTCAGCGTGATACCGCGCAGGCATGGCTGGATTTGGCGCTTGCACAGCAGGCGTTAAACGCGGCCAGAACGCTGGTCAGCGAAACAGAGCATCAGCGCGGCGTGCAGAAGGCGAGCGTCGGGGCGGGAAGCTCAACCCCGGACAGCGTGCTGGCGCTGCAGATGACCCTGAGTGCAATGCGCGATAAAGAGACGCTGGCTCAGCGGGATGTGCAACTGGCGCAAAGCCGCCTGCTACAGCTGACGGGGCAAGCTATTCCTGATGTACGCGGGCCGTTGCCGCGTTATCAACGCCTGCCCGCCGATGAAAAAACGCTGGAAGAGGGGATTACCCGCCACCCTGAAGTGGAGGCGGCTCGTCGCGAAGCAGAAACGGCCAAAGCCCGTTCAGCGCAATCGGAAGTAGCCGCGATCCCTGATGTGGATGTGGAGGTGTTTTATGCCCATCGTGCCGAGGGATATGACGATATGGCAGGGGTGATGTTCAGCGTGGATCTGCCCATTTTCCAGTCTAAACGACAGGACAAAGATTATGCCGCCGATGTCTCCCGTTCGATGCAGGCCGTCGATCAGTTAACGCTTATCAAACGTGAGCATATTGCGCAGGTTCAAACCCTGGTTGCGCAATATCAGGCGGCGCAGACCTTGTGGCAGCGCCAGCGGGATGAGGTGTTGCCTTTGCAGCGTCAGCGGCTGGACGTGCTGACGGCGCAGTATCGTTCCGGACAGTCGGATCTTCCGACACTTCTGGAGGCACGTCGTGGCGTGCTGGACACGGAACTGGCGGTGAATCAGGCCGAGCGCGAGATGGCGCGTACCTGGGCTGCCGTGAACTGGCTGATACCGCAGGAGCTGGCACAATGAAAAAAACAACCTTAACTGCCGTCGCGATTGCCGTCGTTGTGGCCGCCAGCGGTGGTTATTTCGTGGGGAAAAAACAGTCCCGGCAACCGGCGACGACTGCGCAACCCACCGAACGTAAAGTGCTTTACTGGTACGACCCAATGATGCCCGGCCAGCGTTTCGATAAGCCGGGTAAATCTCCCTTTATGGATATGGATCTGGTGGCACGCTACGCCGATGAAGAGAAAGCGGCGACCGGCGTCGGGATCAGTACACAGCAGCAGCAAAACCTGGGGATGAAAACAGCCAAAGCACAGATGCGCCAGCTGGTTTCACCGTTCTCCGCCTTTGCCACGGTATCAACGGATGAGCGTAGCGTGTCGGTGGTTTCGGCCCCGGCCAACGGTGTGGTATCGCGGCTGTTTGTTAACGCCCCTCAGCAGCAGGTGAAAGCCGGGGAACCTCTGGCACAGCTGTGGATCCCCCAGTGGACGACGGCCCAGCAGGAGTATCTGGCCGTACGCCAGTTGGGTGATGCCGGGCTGACTCGCGCAGCACGTGAGCGGCTGGCGCTACAGTTTATGCCGGAAGAGGTGATTCGGGCGCTTGAGCGCAGCGGTAAACCCCAGACAACATTGACGCTGCGCGCCGCCAGGGCCGGATATGTGGTGAAGCTTGACGTGCGGGAAGGCGCACAAATTACGGCCACGGCACCGCTCTTTGAGATAGCGAGCCTCGATCCCGTCTGGCTGGTGGTTGATTATCCGCAGACGCAGGCGCAGTCCCTGACGGTGGGGAGCAAAATGGTCGCCACGACGGAAAGCTGGCCTGGAGAGCGGTTCCACGGCACGGTCAGCGAGCTACTGCCGCAGATGGAAACGACGACGCGAACGCTAAAAGCGCGCATTGTGCTGGAAAATAACGGCCAGAAGCTGAAACCGGGGATGTATCTCACCGTATCCCGTGCCGAAGAGTCAAAACGTCCGCCGGTGCTGGCCGTACCGGAAGAGGCGGTGATCAGGAGTGGTAATGCCGCGCGTCTGTTGATTGCAACAGGAGAGGGCTATTTCCATCCGGTGAATGTGGAGACCGGGCTGACGGCACAAGGGTGGACGGAGATCCGCTCCGGGCTGAAAGAGGGGGATGACGTGGTGACCTCCGGTCAGTTCCTGATCGACTCAGAAGCCAGCCTTCGTAGCGTGATGCCGGAGGTGACGCCATGATCGCGGCAGTGATTCGGGCTTCATTGCGCAACCGGCTGCTGGTGATCCTGGCTGCCCTGATGATGGCAGGCTGGGGCTGGTGGTCGGTGCAGCGCGCACCGCTGGATGCGCTTCCTGATTTGTCGGATGTGCAGGTGATCGTCAAGGCGAGTTATCCGGGTAAAGCGCCACAGGTGATTGAAGATCAGGTGACCTGGCCGCTGACAACCTCGATGTTGTCCGTGCCGGGAGCGAAAACGGTGCGCGGCTTTTCCATGTTTGGCGATGCCTACGTCTACGTACTGTTTGAGGATGGTACTGATCTCTACTGGGCGCGTTCCAGGGTACTGGAGTATTTAAGCCAGGTGCAGGCACAATTTCCTGCCGGGGTGAAAGTATCGCTGGGGCCAGATGCAACGGGCGTCGGCTGGATTTACGAATATGCGTTGGTCGATCGCAGCGGTAAACACAGCCTGGCGGACCTGCGTGCCCTTCAGGACTGGACGCTGAAATTTGAGCTTAAAACGGTGCCTAACGTCTCTGAGGTCGCCAGCATCGGCGGGATGGTTCGTCAGTATCAGATTGTGGCCGATCCGGCGAAGATGCGTGCGCTGAATATTACCCATAACCAGCTTTCCAGTGCTGTTCAGGCCGCGAATAAGGAGAGCGGCGGTGCGTTGCTGGAGATGGGCGAAGCGGAATATATGGTGCGCACGACGGGTTACCTGCGCTCGCTGGATGATTTTCGCAACGTAGTGATTACCAGCCGTGATGGGGTGCCGGTTCTGCTCAAAGATGTCGCCGCGATTGGCTTCGGCCCGGAGATCCGCCGGGGTGTCGCGGAGCTGAACGGTGAGGGGGAGGTTGCCGGTGGCGTGGTGGTGATGCGTTACGGGCAGAATGCGCTGGAGACGATCCATGCGGTGAAGGCAAAACTGCATGAATTGCAGAAAACGCTGCCGCAGGGTGTTGAAATTGTCCCCGTGTATGACCGCTCGACCCTGATTGAAGAGTCGGTCAAAACGCTGACCCATAAGCTGCTTGAAGAGTTTGCCGTGGTGGTGGTGGTCTGCGCGCTGTTTCTGTTCCATTTTCGTTCGGCGCTGGTGGCGATTGTCTCCCTGCCGCTGGGCATTCTGGGCGCATTTGTGGTGATGCATTATCAGGGTATCAACGCGAACATTATGTCGCTGGGTGGTATTGCCATCGCCATTGGGGCAATGGTGGATGCGGCGATCGTGATGATTGAAAACATGCACAAAGTGCTGGAGCAGTGGCGGCACGATAATCCTGGCAAAACACCGTCGTCGGGGGATTACTGGCATCTGGCCGAACGTGCAGCGGTGGAGGTGGGGCCGGCGCTCTTCTGCAGCCTGCTGATCATCACCCTGTCGTTTATTCCGGTCTTCTCGCTTGAAGCGCAGGAGGGGAGAATGTTCTCGCCGCTGGCGTTCACCAAAACCTGGTCGATGGCTGTGGCGGCAGGGCTTGGGATCACGCTGGTGCCGGTGTTAATGGGGTATTTCATTCGCGGGAAAATTCCTGACGAAAAGGCCAACCCGATCAACCGTGTGCTGATCCGCCTGTATGAACCGCTGCTGGATAAGGTGCTGACGTTCCCGAAAACCACGCTGGTGCTGGCATTTGCATTGTTACTCGCCACGCTCTGGCCACTAAGTCGTCTGGGCAGTGAGTTTATGCCGCCACTGGACGAAGGTGATTTGCTGTATATGCCATCAACATTGCCGGGGATCTCTGCCCGGGAGGCATCACGGCTACTACAGCAAACGGACAGGCTGATCAAAAGTGTACCGGAAGTGGCGAGCGTGTTTGGTAAAGCCGGACGAGCCGAGTCCGCAACCGATCCTGCACCGTTAACCATGCTGGAAACAACCATCCATTTTAAACCCCGCGACCAGTGGCGGCCGGGAATGACACCGCAAAAACTGGTAGAGGAGCTGGATAAAACCGTGTCGGTACCGGGGATCGCCAACGTGTGGGTTCCGCCGATTCGCAACCGTCTGGATATGCTGGCAACCGGGATTAAAAGCCCGGTAGGTATTAAGGTCAACGGCAATAACATTGCTGATATTGAGCGAGTTGCGCAGCAAATCGAGCAGGTTGTAAAGCAGGTTCCCGGTGTCACGTCAGCCCTGGCTGAGCGGCTGGCGGGCGGTCGTTATGTGGATATCCGTATCGACAGGCAAAAAGCGGCACGCTATGGCGTTTCCGTCGATGAGCTGCAAAGTATGGTTTCTACGCTGGTGGGTGGCGATAACATCAGCGAGGTGCTCAACGGACGCGAACGTTATCCGGTTAATCTGCGTTATCCCCGCGATCTGCGCGACAATGTCGATAAATTGCGGGTCTTACCGGTCGTTGCCGCAAACGGTAGCCAGGTGGCGCTCGGTGAACTGGCTGATATCATCGTCACCGAAGGCCCGCCAATGCTAAAAAGCGAAAATGCGCGCTTGTCTGACTGGATCTACGTGGATTTACGCGGGCGCGATCTGAAGTCTGCCGTGGATGAAATGCAGAAGCGTGTCGCTGAAAATGTGGTTTTACCGCAGGGGGTTTCTCTCTCCTGGTCAGGGCAGTTTGAATATCTTGAGCGGGCGACGGCAAAGCTGAAAATAGTTTTGCCGGTGACGTTAATGATCATATTTATACTGCTATGGCTAACCTTTAAGCGAGTGACAGATGTCCTGGTAATAATGGGGACTTTACCTTTCGCACTTATTGGCGGGGTATGGTTGTTGTGGTTACTGGAATATAATCTCTCCGTTGCAGGGGCGGTGGGTTTTATCGCCCTCTCAGGCGTTGCCGCGGAATTTGGCGTAATTATGGTTCTCTATTTAAATCATGCACTGGATAAATACCGCAGCCGTGAACCGGACGGTGGGAACGCGACACTGATGCGCGCTATTCATGAAGGTGCTGTGCTACGCGTGCGGCCGAAGGTGATGACGGTTGCGACCATCATGGCGGGATTACTGCCGATCATGTGGGGGGGTGGCAGTGGTTCCGAAGTGATGCAACGCATTGCAGCCCCGATGGTGGGTGGGATGGTGACGGCACCTCTGTTGTCGATGCTGGTTATTCCCGCGCTCTATAAATTGTTACATCAACGCTAAAGATGCATCCTGCATGCGCTTATTCAGACATGCAGGAACGCTTTTCGGAATATTCCAGGGAAAGGTATTATTAATTAGGAATAACGTAGTTGTCTGTTGAGACACGATTCAACTATTTTATGGTAAACTTTGCGCCGAATACTAAGAATGGTAATTGCATTGTGATCGTACGTAATAAATTATTTCTGATTTTATTGTTTATTTTTGGACAGTTAATGTTCTCTTCTGTTGTGCAGGCAGAAGACAACGCGACGGATAAAGGCTGGTTCACCACCTTTAAGGATAACGTTTCACAGACCTGGAAAGAGCCGGAACACTATGATCTCTATATTCCGGCAATAACGTGGCACGCACGCTTTGCGTATGACAAAGAAAAAACAGACGACTACAACGAGCGTCCCTGGGGGGCTGGTTTTGGTCAGTCACGCTGGGATGACAAAGGGAACTGGCACGGTATCTATCTGATGGCGTTTAAAGACTCCTTCAATAAATGGGAACCGATTGGCGGTTATGGCTGGGAGAAAACCTGGCGTCCGTTAGCGGACGATAACTTCCACGTTGGGCTGGGTTACACCGCCGGGGTTACCGCGCGCGACAACTGGAAGTACATCCCGCTCCCGATAGTGCTGCCGTTAGCCTCTATTGGCTATGGCCCCGCAACGTTCCAGATGACGTATATTCCGGGGACATACAACAACGGTAACGTTTACTTTGCGTGGATGCGCTTTCAGTTTTAACTGAAAAAACTTTACATGCTGGTGAAAAAACGCACTGTTGTTGAATCATAAAGGATAAAAAACGTCCGACAAAAATTAACGCGACTTTTGTCACTTTTTATCAAAGAAGCGCTGGACAAAACGTCCCACAATTGATGTACTGATACCCGACACAGCATTTGTGTCGTTTTTTAATGTAAAGGTAATTTTGATGTCTAAGATTAAAGGTAACGTTAAGTGGTTTAATGAGTCCAAAGGATTCGGTTTCATTACTCCTGAAGATGGCAGCAAAGACGTGTTCGTACACTTCTCTGCAATCCAGTCTAATGGTTTCAAAACTCTGGCTGAAGGTCAGCGCGTTGAGTTCGAAATCACTAACGGTGCCAAAGGCCCTTCTGCTGCTAACGTAATCGCTCTGTAATTCAGACGCGTCAGCAAGAATTTCAAAACCCGCTCACTGAGCGGGTTTTTTTCGTTCTGAGTCAACCAATCAGATACATTTTCAGGAAGCTGGCGATGATCAGCACGCTCAACAGCACCATTCCTGCGCTCATCAAACTCTCTTTCATTCTGTCACCCTCATTCTGTATGACACCCAGAGTGACAGAGAAAAATTAAGCCAACATTAACGCTTCGTCAGTCATTGCGCACTGGCAGAGGAAAATAGCCAGAATGCGATCCCGGTCATCGCAAAAGAGCCGAGCATGTTGATCGCAATGTTCATCAGCGCCCAGCCGACGCGGCCTTCCTGAAACAGAAAAACGACTTCGGCAGAGAAGGTTGAAAAGGTGGTCAAACCGCCGCAGAACCCGGTGGTAATCAATACCTTCCACACCGGGTCGATGTGCGTCATACGGTTAAACCAGGCCAGCCCCATGCCAATGATAAATGCCCCAATCAGGTTTGCGGCCAGCGTTCCCATTGGAATAACCTGATGCAGGGGATTAAACCGCATACTCAAGAACCACCGTGCAACGCTACCTGTGCCCCCACCAATAAAAACGGCTAAAAGTAGTTGAAACACTGTAAATACCTGCTATTTGATGTGTAAGAGCGTCGAGTGTAACGCTGTTTATGTTTAGGGGACAAATATGTATGTTGCGGTAGGGCAGTTCGCGGTGACGCCAGAGTGGGAGGTGAATGCACGAAAATGTCTCTCCCTGATGACTGAAGCACGGCAGAAGGGCGCATCGTTACTGGTGCTCCCCGAGGCGCTGCTGGCGCGGGATGACAATGACCCCGATCTCTCGGTGAAGTCGGCACAGTCGCTGGAGGGGCCGTTTTTGAACATGCTATGCCAGGAGAGTGCGGGTAATACCATGACGACTGTTTTGGCGGTACACGTCCCTTCAACACCGGGGCGCGCCATCAATACGCTCGTGGTATTGCGTGATGGTGCCATCATCGCACGCTATGCGAAGCTACATCTCTACGATGCGTTCAGCATTCAGGAATCGCGGCTTGTTGACCCAGGCGATGTCATTCCACCGTTGCTTGAAATTGATGGACTTAAGATTGGGTTGATGACTTGTTATGATGTGCGCTTTCCCGATCTGGCTCTGAACCTCGCCTTGCAGGGGGCGGATGTTCTGGTATTGCCCGCTGCGTGGGTGAAGGGGCCGTTAAAAGAGCATCACTGGGCGACGTTGCTTACAGCACGTGCGCTGGATACCACCTGTTATGTGGTGGCGGCAGGGGAGTGCGGCAATAAAAATATCGGCCAAAGCAGAGTGGTTGACCCCCTGGGTGTCACCATTGCGGCAGCAGCGGAAGCGCCGGTGTTGCTGCTGACGGAAATCATTTCAGAAAGGATTGCGCTTGCGCGCCAGCAATTACCTGTTCTTCGCAACCGTCGGTTTGCGCCACCGCAATTATTGTGATGTTTTTTTCAACAACGCTTGATTCACCTTGTTACAGATTGCTATTGTGTGCTCGCGCTAAATGACCGTTAATACAATCAGGTTTTTGGCGCTGAATGCAGCCTGTTTTATGTAAAGAAGGTATCTATGGGTGAGATTAGTATTACCAAACTGCTGGTGGTTGCCGCACTGGTCGTCCTGCTGTTTGGTACCAAGAAGTTACGCACGCTGGGTGGCGACCTGGGTGCCGCCATTAAAGGCTTTAAGAAAGCGATGAACGACGACGATGCAGCGGCGAAGAAAAGCGCCGAAGATGACGTCCCGGCAGAGAAGCTTTCTCACAAAGAGTAACAGCAATGCCTGAGGGCTTGCGAAAAAAAACCGGCTCAGATGGCCGGTTTTTTTGCATTACTGTAAGTAAATATTACAGAATTATTTAACTTCTTCGCCTTTTGCCTGCATGTCGGCATGGTAAGAAGAGCGAACAAACGGGCCACAGGCTGCATGGGTAAAGCCCATTGCCATGGCTTCGGCTTTCATCTCATCAAACTCATCCGGGCTAACGTAACGCTGTACCGGCAGGTGATGGCGGCTTGGCTGCAGATACTGGCCCAGCGTCAGCATGGTCACACCGTGGCGGCGCAGGTCGCGCATAACTTCAATGATTTCAGCATTGGTTTCGCCGAGACCAACCATCAGGCCGGACTTCGTCGGGATATCCGGGTGCGCTTCTTTAAAACGTTCCAGCAGCTTCAGGGACCAGTTATAGTCAGCGCCCGGGCGCACCTGGCGATAAAGGCGCGGTACGTTTTCCAGGTTGTGGTTGAACACGTCTGGTGGCGTCGCTGTCAGGATATCCAGCGCACGATCCATACGGCCACGGAAGTCTGGAACCAAAGTTTCAATCTTGATGTTTGGGCTTTTTTCGCGGATAGCCGTAATGCAGTCAGCAAAATGCTGAGCACCGCCATCACGCAGGTCGTCACGGTCAACGGACGTGATCACCACATAGCGCAGCGCCATGTCGGCGATGGTCTGTGCCAGTTTTTGTGGTTCATTAGCATCAGGTGCAACAGGGCGACCATGAGCAACGTCGCAGAACGGGCAACGGCGGGTACAGATTGCACCCAGAATCATAAACGTCGCAGTGCCGTGATTGAAACATTCAGCAAGGTTCGGGCAAGAGGCTTCTTCACAGACAGAGTGAAGGCCATTTTTACGCATCGCCGCTTTGATCCCCTGGATACGCGAAGAGTCGGCCGGAAGTTTAATTTTCATCCATTCCGGTTTTCTTAACAGCGCCTCGCGCTCTGTAGCCACGTTTTTAACCGGGATAAGGGCCATTTTATCGGCATCGCGGTATTTAACACCGCGTTCCATCACAATGGGTTTACTCATAGCGTGCGTGTTCCAGTTGCGAATATCGAAGGAAAGCGTTTCAATTCAAGGGAATGTTGTATTTATCAACTATTTTTGAACGAACGACAGGCAGTATATCATTGAAACGGTCGATAAAGCAGCCTGCCAGATCGCCAATTTGTAAAATAGTTGTTGTTTTGTGCCTTTTGCCCTGCATGTGGCAGGGGCTTGTGCTGCGCCAGCCTGTCAGAAAGCCTGGCAGATGATATTGATAACGTTTTCCAGTACCGGATCGCGCAGACTGAGTTTGTTATAATGCAGTGAAATTTCAATGGATTCTGCATTGAGCTGACTGAGCGGAATCTCCTCCAGTGGCCAGCATTTACGTAGCAAGTGATACAGCCGGGAGGGCATGATGCAGAGCATGTCGCTACTGCCAATCAGGGACGCGGTGGTAAACATATTGTAACTGCTAAAACTTATCTGGCGTTCCGGGAAGATTTCATCAATACGCTGGCGTAGTGAATTCAGCGCTTGCCCTTCAGTTATGAATGACGAGTGATCATAGTTACGCAGATTTTCAATGGTCAGGGGTTCGCTAAGTGCCGGGTGGTTCTGGCGACAAACAAGCACCAGACTGTCGGCATAGAGAACATGTTGCCCCAGTGCTCTGGCGCTGAAATGACTAATATCAATCACCACGTCGGTCTGGAACTGCGCAAGCTGAATTTCTGGTTCGTTGAGGGGAACATTGTGCAGCAGGAGCTGTGGCACATGGGATTTCATGGCCTGGAAGATCGCCGGCATCACCTGCACGCCCACTGAAGGGGTACAGCCGATGGTGATGGTTCTCTGTTTATCATAGCTTCCGGTTAAATCCAGTGCGCCCAGAATCGATTCCAGCCCCTGGCTGATGTACTCATGAAGATGCGTGGCATAGGCCGTTGGCGTGACGCCCTGACCTTTACGAATAAATAACGGATCGGGAAATATAGCGCGCAATTTCTGAATTGACTGGCTAATTGCAGAGGGCGTGAGATTGAGAATTTTCGCAGCGTTTACGATACCCTTGTGGACATATACAGCCTCAAAAATGGTCAGTAAATTGAGATCAATATTACGTAAAGTCCGAAAAATTTGCGGCTTGTCTTCTCCACCGGATTCATTCAGGCGCTTGGCTGGTAAATTATGATACACCACGCTTTCACTCCGTATACATTCACAATATGAATGATAGTTGAATTTATTTATTATGCTTGTAGAGATTCGTAAAGTGCTGGTTGTGTTTCACTTGTTTATCAAAAACAAACAATTGTGCGATTATCAGACAAGTTACATTGGTTCCGCAGGCAGCATTGTCTTGAGGTTAAATAATATGTAACGCTAATATTCGGGCGATTCGAAAATATAGAAGATGGGGATTATTGTAAAGCGTAAAAGCGGCAAATAAGCAGTGGCCCGTCAAATAATCGAGCCATGAGGTATGATATATTAAGCAGTGATATATTCGTGAGGAGGATTGTTAAGCAGTGCTAACATATTGTTCAACAGCACGGGACGAATATTATCTGGCGTAGCAGTTGCAACCCACTGGCGCATTTGCGTCATTTCCATTCCGGCATAGCCGCAAGGGTTAATGCGCTGAAAAGGCGTAAGATCCATATTAATATTCAGTGCCAGACCGTGGAATGAGCAGCCTTTACGAATACGCAGACCGAGTGAGCAGATCTTCATTTCCCCGACATAGACGCCCGGAGCATCGGCTCGCGGATGGGCATCAATACCATATTCAGCCAGCGTGTTGACGACAGTTTGTTCCAGCAGGGTCACCAGTTCACGCACGCCCAGCTTTCTGCGTTTCAGGTTAAGCAGGACATACATAACCTGCTGGCCAGGGCCGTGGTAAGTTACCTGCCCGCCGCGATCGCTCTGAATGACCGGTATATCACCCGTCATCAACAGGTGTTCGGCTTTTCCCGCCTGTCCCTGGGTAAATACCGGCAGGTGTTCTACCAGCCAGATCTCATCAGGTGTGGTGTCATCGCGTGAGTCGGTGAAGTCATGCATAGCCTGGGAGACAGGCTCGTAGGGTTGCAGCCCGAGATGACGGACAAGAATTTTATCCTGGTACAAAACAGCGTCTCCGAAGACGAGGGACAAAAGGTGAAGCGAGTATATCACAGGGGGGCGATGGGTTACCCGGCTAACCGGGTAACCGCAGAGGGTTACAGCACCATACGAACAATATCGATATTACCTAACTCTTCGTACAGTGTTTCAACCTGCTCAATGTGTGTAGCCGTAATAGTAATGGAAACTGAGTGATAGTTACCTTTACTGCTTGGTTTTACGGTTGGAGAGTAGTCACCTGGCGCATGGCGCTGTACCACTTCAACCACCTGATCAACCAGCTCAGGCAACGCCTGCCCCATTACTTTGTAAGTAAATGGAGTAGGGAATTCAAGCAGTTCGTTAAGTTTGGTTTTCATGTCAGCTCCGGCTTATGTGTAAAAAATAATAACTCCCGCCACAGGGCGGGAGTTTTACTGATACATAGTATATGGGGATCAAAATCACACTTTCAAGTGTTCAATTTTTATCCAAACCAGTGATGGAACATCAGCTTAATGTAATCAATGATTTTGCCGAAGAAATTGCCTTCAGGAATTTCCTGCAGAACAACGAGTGGGCGCTGATCGATAGTTTTGCCATCCAGCTGGAAGTTGATGGTACCCACAACCTGGTTTTTCTGCAGCGGTGCGTGCAGTTCGGTGGTGTTCAGCACGTAGCTGGCTTTCAGATCCTTCATACGACCACGAGGAATGGTCAGGTAGAGGTCTTTATCCACACCCAGGGAAGCACGGTCGTTGTTACCGAACCAGACTGGCTCAGAGGCGAACTCTTTGCCTGCTTTCAGCGGGTTCACGGTTTCGAAGAAACGGAAGCCCCAGGTCAGCAGTTTTTTGCTTTCTGTTTCACGGCCTTTAAAGGTACGGCCACCCATCACGGCAGAGATCAGACGCATCTGACCTTCTGTGGCAGAGGCCACCAGGTTGTAACCGGCTTTGTCGGTATGGCCCGTTTTGATGCCGTCAACGTTCAGGCTGTTATCCCACAGCAGGCCGTTACGGTTGGTCTGGCGGATCCCGTTGAAGGTGAACTCTTTCTCTTTATAAATGGAGTATTCGTTCGGCACGTCACGGATCAGCGCCTGGCCAATCAGCGCCATGTCGCGTGCTGAACTGTACTGCCCATCGGCATCCAGGCCGTGAACGGTCTGGAAGTGGCTATTTTTCAGGCCGAGTGCAGTAACGTAGCTGTTCATCAGACCGACAAACGCATCCTGGCTGCCTGCCGAGAAATCAGCCATTGCGACACAGGCGTCGTTACCGGACTGCAGGTTAATACCGCGGATCAGCTGAGAAACAGGAACCTGCATGCCAGGTTTCAGGAACATCAGTGATGAACCCTTGAACACCGGGTTTCCGGTTGCCCAGGCATCGTTACCGATCGTCACCATGTCGGATTCTTTAAATTTACCTGCCTTCATGGCCTGACCGATAACATAGCTGGTCATCATTTTGGTCAGGCTGGCCGGATCGCGGCGAGCGTCGGCATTCTGTTCTGCCAGAACTTTGCCAGAGTTGTAATCGATCAGGATGTAGGATTCCGCGTCTATTTGCGGAACGCCAGGGATCATGGTCTTGATATTCAGGTCATCGGCGTGAGCTGCAGAAAGAGCAGCTGCGCAAAGGGCCGTGGTCAGCGCCATGCGCTGCACAAAACGAGCAGAAAAAGTGGTCTTCATGGTCAGAACTACGACATCCGTGATGGAATTAAAAAAAGTGCCTTACTATAGCAAATGCTATACAGGCAGGCATCCGACTTTCAGTATGACTTTGTGAACGTGAGTTACACAAACCGACAATTCGGATACCGCCGATTACTTACTTCGCAACAGCAATAAAGGACTGCAGTTGCGCTTCATTTTGCAGACGCTGCTGCAGGGAGGCGGCCTGTGATTTGCTGGCAAACGGCCCCATCTGAATACGCCAGACGGCTCCGTTTTGCTCAACGCGCCCAGGTACACCAAACTGCTGGCTTAAGCGTTGCTGATACTGCTGCGCACGTGCCCGATCGCTGACCGCACCCACCTGAACCACGAAACCACCGCTGGCAGCTGCAGGAGCAGAAACGGCTGTACCAGGCGTGCTGGCTGGAGCCGTGACAGGCGCGGGCTGTGTGACAGGAGTGGACTGCGTGACAGGAGTGGCAACAGGAGCTGGCGTCGGTTCGCTGCCTTCCAGTACGCCCGGGGCTAAGGCCGTCGGAGCCCCCAGGAAGCCGCTACTCTTTACCGGTGCACCCGTGCTGTCATCGCTTTGCAGCGTATCGTTGCTGATGGCGTGGACATCTCCCCCTGCCTGAGCAGGCTCAGCGGGGGAAGAGGCACTCCCCATTCCGCCGTTCAGATCCGGGCGATCGGGAAGGGCGTACGTCTGTTTCGCCACAGTCGTACAGGCCGTACCCGGTCCGGAGAGCGAACCGTCCTGCGCCACGATAATTGGGTCGATACGGACTTTGGTATTGTTCGACGTGTTCAGACGGTCTGCCGCAGCGCGAGACAACGAAATTACACGGTCGTTACCGTATGGGCCACGATCGTTGATGCGTACCACGATCATTCGGCCATTTGCCAGGTTAGTGATGCGGGCATAGCTCGGAATGGGCAGCGTTGGGTGTGCCGCCGTGATCTGCACCGGGTCGAACGCTTCACCTGATGCGGTCAGGTTGCTACCGGGTTCAGCATCATAAATGGCGGCAAAGCCAGCCTGGCTGAAACGGGAAGGATCCTTAACGATTTTGTAGCTCTTGCCGTCGCGCTCATAATCCTGATTCGCGCTGGCATTCAGCGGTTCGTAAACGGGATCGGCTCCGCTGATTTCAACAATCGGGCCATTACAGACAGCAGGCTGCGGCGGCGCGACAGTCGCCTGTTGCTGACCATCATTTGTACAGGCCGCAAGTAAACTTGCTGCGATGCAGATACCCAGCCACTGCTTACGCATTCCTATCCCCTTATTTTTATACGCTTTTTGACAACATTTTTCTGTGAGTATGGATCGACATCACGATACCAAACCCGGCCATCAACACGATCAGTGCCGAGCCTCCGTAACTCACCAGCGGTAGCGGTACGCCTACAACCGGCAGAATACCACTCACCATACCAATATTTACGAAGACATAAACGAATAAAATCAACATCAACCCGCCCGCCATGACGCGGCCAAAGGTGGTTTGCGCGCGTGCGGCAATCCACAGTCCTCGCATGATCAGTAGCACGTAAAGCGCCAGCAGGATTAAGATGCCAACCAGTCCCAGCTCTTCCGCCAGTACCGCAAAGATAAAGTCGGTGTGGCGTTCCGGCAAGAATTCCAGCTGCGATTGGGTTCCGTGCAGCCAGCCTTTACCGCGCAGGCCACCGGAGCCAATAGCAATCTTCGACTGAATAATATGATAGCCCGCGCCCAGCGGATCGGTTTCTGGATCGAGCAGCATCATGACGCGCTGGCGCTGGTAATCATGCATCAGGAAGAACCAGAGTACAGGGATAAAGGCCGCGATCAGCACCACTGCGATACCAATCAGACGCCAGCTTAGCCCCGACAGGAACAGTACAAACAGGCCGGACAGGACGATAAGAATTGAGGTGCCGAGGTCAGGTTGTGCTGCTACCAGCAATGTTGGCAGGAAAATTAGCGCCAGTGCGATTGCGGTGTTTTTTAGCGAAGGTGGACAGACGTCGCGGTTGATAAAGCGCGCCACCATCAAGGGTACGGCAATTTTAGCAATTTCAGACGGCTGGAAGCGCACAACCCCCAGATCAAGCCAGCGCTGAGCCCCTTTTGAGATCGCACCAAAGGCGTCTACGGCGACCAGCAGGATAATACAGAAAATGTAGAGATAGGGTGCCCAGCCTTCGTAGACGCGTGGCGGTATTTGCGCCATGACGACCATAATGACCAGACCCATTGCGATCTGACCAATTTTACGCTCCATCATGCCGATGTCCTGGCCGCTGGCGCTCCAGATAACCAGCGCGCTGTAGGTCAGCAAAGCCAGCAGAATCAGAAGCATCGCTGGGTCGATGTGGATTTTATCCCACAGCGATTTTTTATTTGGATTATCCGTCATGATTATTGGTCCTCCGCCGCAGCGGATGCCGGGGTTTCAGTCGGCAGTTCGGTGTTGTTATCGCCCAGCATAATGTGGTCGAGGATTTGGCGCATGATGGTACCTACCGCCGGTCCAGCACCACCGTTTTCCAGAATCATTGCTACCGCAACCTGCGGGTTATCAAAAGGAGCAAACGCTGTCATGAGTTTATGGTCACGCAGACGTTCAGCAATTCTGTGCGCGTTATAGGTTTCATTCGCCTTCAGACCAAAGACCTGAGCGGTACCTGATTTGGCGGCCACCTTATACGGCGTTCCGGTAAAATACTTATGTGCTGTACCGTTCGGACGATTTGCTACGCCGTACATCCCGTCTTTGGCGATTTCCCAGAAGCCGGAGTGAATGTCACCCACTGGCGCTTCATGGGGCTGGTTCCACGGCACTTTTTTGCCGTCTTCAACCGTGCTCATCAGCAGATGAGGCACTTTCACCACGCCATCATTGATGAGGATCATCATCGCTTTGTTCATTTGCAGCGGTGTGGCTGTCCAGTAGCCCTGACCGATCCCCACCGGAATGGTATCACCCTGGTACCACGGCTTTTTAAAGCGCTTCAGCTTCCATTCGCGGGTTGGCATGTTGCCTGAACGCTCTTCGGCGAGGTCAACACCGGTGTAATGTCCGTAGCCGAACTTGCTCATCCACTCCGAGAGGCGGTCGATACCCATGTCATACGCCACCTGGTAGAAGAAGGTATCCGCAGATTCTTCCAGCGACTTGGTGACGTTCAGATGACCGTGACCCCATTTTTTCCAGTCGCGGTAGCGCTTATCGGAACCCGGTAGCTGCCACCAACCCGGGTCAAACAGGCTGGTATTACGGTTGATGACGCCCGCGCTCAACGCCGAGACGGCCACATACGGTTTAACCGTTGATGCCGGAGGGTAAACCCCCTGCGTCGCACGGTTCACCAGCGGGGTGTTCGGGTCATTAAGCAGACCGGAGTAGTCTTTACTGGAGATGCCATCAACAAAGAGGTTTGGGTCGTAGCTTGGCATGGAAACCATCGCCAGAATGCCGCCGGTACGAGGATCGGTGACGACAACGGCTGCACGGCTACCGGCCAGTAGTGTTTCGATATATTGCTGGAGCTTAAGGTCGAGCGTTAAATAGACGTCATGTCCCGCCTGCGGCGGCACCTCTTTCAACTGGCGAATAACGCGGCCGCGGTTGTTGACTTCAACCTCTTCATAGCCGGTCTGTCCGTGCAGGACATCTTCATAATAGCGTTCGATCCCCAGTTTACCGATATCGTGCGTGGCGGCGTAGTTCGCCAGCTTGCCGTCTTTATCGAGACGGTCGACGTCTTTATCGTTAATCTTGGATACGTAGCCAATCACGTGCGTCAGCGCAGAGCCATACGGGTAATAGCGTCGCTTATAGCCTTTGACTTCTACGCCGGGAAAACGGTATTGGTTTACGGCAAAACGCGCGACCTGGACTTCTGTCAGGTTCGTTTTGACCGGAATAGAGGTGAAACGGTGCGAACGGGCACGTTCCTTCTTAAAGGCGGCAATATCGTCATCGTTGAGATCGACAACGTTTTTTAGCGCATCCAGCGTATCCTGCACATTATCGACTTTCTCCGGCATCATCTCAATTTGATAGATGGTGCGGTTTAACGCCAGCGGTGTGCCGTTACGGTCGTAGATAATGCCGCGGCTGGGGGCGATAGGCACCAGCTTGATACGGTTTTCGTTTGAGCGCGTCTGGTAATCCGTAAAACGGACAATTTGCAGATTATAAAGGTTGGCGATCAGCACGCCGGTAAGCAGCAAAACCCCCGTAAAGGCGACCAGCGCCCGGCGCACAAACAGCGCGGACTCAGCCGTATAGTCGCGAAAAGAATTCTGTAGTTTCATCCGCTGCTTAATCTACCCTGGTCAAGTCACTATTCGCGGTGATAGGGGTGGTTAGTCGTAATACTCCACGCGCGATACAGGCTTTCTGCCACCAGAACCCGAACGAGCGGGTGGGGAAGCGTCAACGCGGAGAGAGACCAACTTTGTTCTGCCGCTGCTTTGCAGGCAGGGGACAACCCTTCAGGCCCGCCAACCAACAGACTGACGTCGCGACCATCCTGCTTCCAGCGCTCCAGTTCGTGCGCCAGCTGCGGTGTATCCCAGGGTTTGCCTGGAATATCGAGGGTGACGATGCGGTTTTTGCCTGCGGCTGCCAGCATCAGCTCACCCTCTTTATCGAGAATACGTTTGATATCGGCGTTCTTGCCGCGCTTTCCGGCGGGGATCTCCACCAGTTCGAACGGCATATCTTTCGGGAAACGACGCAGATACTCAGTAAAACCGGTTTGTACCCAGTCTGGCATTTTGGTGCCGACGGCGACCAGCTGCAACTTCACGCATTAACCCCAGAGTTTTTCCAGCTCATACAGGCGACGGCTCTCTTCCTGCATGACATGGACAATCACATCGCCAAGATCAACAACCACCCAGTCAGCGGTCGCTTCACCTTCAACGCCAAGCGGTAACAGCCCTGCTGCGCGAGATTCCTGAACAACGTGATCAGCAATTGAAACAACATGGCGAGTAGATGTACCGGTGCAGATAATCATGCAGTCGGTGATGCTGGATTTACCCTTAACGTCGATAGCGATGATGTCCTGACCTTTCAGGTCATCAATTTTGTCGATAACAAAATCCTGGAGTGCTTTACCCTGCAAGTTTTCCCCCTGGGTGAATGAGATTGTGTAACTATGAATTCGTGGCCAGACAGTATACCTGAACTGACGCCAGTGTCGGGACAAATGTCACCGGCCGGGCTTTTGAAGGCGGGTATCATCCCACCCTCCGCCTGAGATTGCATCGCCATTTTTGTAAAACAATTTCTGTAAAGCAATGTACCGGCGGGAAAGTCTGGCAGCGGAGGATAACAGTATGGCTTAACCTGTCAAGGCAGGATAATCAATAACGTGCTTTTTCGTATCCACGGTTATGCATCTGTGCTTTTCTGATACAGCCCGTGCTGATGGATATACGCCAGCACTGACGACGGCAGCAGATCGTCACAGGCTAAACCGTGCTGCAGGCGTTCGCGGATCAGGGTGGCTGAAATATCAAACCACGGCGTTTCCGCCAGATAAATTTTCCCGGCAGGGTGATTATGCAGATCTTCCACATTGTCCGTCAGATGGTCTTCAAGCCACTGCTGGTGCTGCTCTTCGCGCATGGTTAGCGGATAACCGGGGCGACGGCAGACGAGAAGATGGCTGTTCTCCAGGATGGTTTCATACTGATACCAACTGGGGAAGTTGAGCAGTGAATCCTGGCCAATAATAAAGGCCAGCGGTTTGTGCGGCCCTTGTTCGGCCCGCCACTCCTGTAGCGTCTGCGACGTCCAGGAGGGGGTGTCGCGGCGCAGTTCGCGCTCATCAAGGCTAAAAAGCGGTTTATCTGCAATGGCCAGAGCCAGCATCTCTTTACGTTGCTCGCTGCTTGCTTCGGGCTGGGGACGGTGCGGCGGGACATTATTGGGCATAATGATGACGTGCTGCAGGCCAATCAGATTCGCCAGGGTTTCAACCGGCTTCAGATGCCCGTAATGCACAGGGTCGAAGGTACCACCATACAGTGCCTGAAGAGAATGCATACTATCCATCGATAAATACGTCTGCCAGCGCCTTATGGCAGAGCAGCAGAGAAAGGCTTTCCAGTTCGGACCAGACCGACTGACCGTAGTCTTGCTTTAACGTTAGCTCTGCGCGCATCAGCAACTGTACCGCCTGGCGTAGCTGTTCATGGCTCAGACGGTTGATAGCCTCGGTGGTCATTACCCGGCGGTTTTGCCATACGCGATGTTTATCGAACAATGAACGCAGTGGCGTATGCGCAGACTGGCGTTTGAGATTGATCAGCAACAGCAGTTCACGCTGGAGCGTACGCAGTAAAATGACCGGTTCGCTACCTTCAAGCCGTAGCTGCTGCAAAATATGCAGGGCGCGTTTACTCTTCGCGGACAGCAACGCATCAACCCAGTGGAACGGCGTAAAGTGTGCGGCATCGTTAACGGCCTGCTCCACGCGTGGCAAGGTCAGTTTGCCGTCCGGCCACAGCAGGGCAAGTCTGTCCAGTGCCTGAGCCAGTGCCAGCAGGTTACCTTCATAGCAGTAGCACAGCAGTTGATTCGCCGCATCATCCAGCTGAAGGTTGTTCTGCTTCGCTCTCGCTGCCACCCATTTAGGCAAATGCGCCTGCTCAGGCGTCTGGCAGGTGACCAGTACTGAGCTAGTCGCCAGTTGGGTAAACCATGCTGCGTTTTCCTGCGCTTTGGTGAGCTTGTTGCCGCGAACAATCAGCAGCAGATCGCTATGTAACAGGCTGACCAGCGTGGCCAGTTGCTCGTTGAGGGCCGCATTAGGGCCACTTTCTGGCAGCAGGATCTGGATTGTCTGGCGCGATGCGAACAGGCTCATCGCCTGGCAAAGTGAGAAGAGGGCATTCCAGTCGGTGTTGTTATCCAGCTGGAACGTGTGGTGTTCATCAAAGCCCTGAGTGGCTGCCACATGGCGGACGGCGTCGAGGCTTTCCTGAAGCAGTAATGGATCGTTCCCGAGAAGCAGATACGCCGCGCGCAGCCCTTCACTGAGCTGCGCGCGGAGTTGTTCAGGATACAACCTGATCATCAGTTACCCATCGAGGTAGAAACAGGAGGCGTGTCAGCATCCGGTTTTTCGATGATATCAGTGCCTTCTTTCGTCGACGCTGCAATGCTTGGCAGTTTACGGATCAGCTGTTCTGCTGCCTTGTCGTACATTTCGTTGATGATAATTTGCTGCTCGGCATCTTTTGCCAGCGCAGTTTGTGGGTTATCAAAGAACGAACGGTACACTTTCGTGCTGATTGGGTAGATATCTTTACCCGGGATCAGTACTGCTGCGTTGACCGACATAACCATCTGGTACTCTGCGGTATGGCCGTCCTGGAAGATAGACGCCGTATCTTTGCTCAGGGTCATACCCAGAACACGGAGAGATGGTACATCCTGGCGCAGCGTGCCTTTCTCGATAAGCTCAACGCCATTCAGACGCAGCTGGCTACGAATTGCCCGGCTGAGTGGGCCATTCGGATCCGACGAGTCGAAGATCATGGTTTTCATCTGGGCAGGCACTGCCGTGGTATTGCGCAGGTGCCAGCCACAACCAGCGGTGACAAGCACCGCCAGAGATAAGAGTATTGTTGCCAGTTGTCGCACGTTTCCTCCCGCGCTTAGCCAACGACCAGATTCAGCAATTTACCCGGTACGTAGATCACTTTACGTACGGTAACGCCCTCAAGATATTTCGCGACCAGATGTTCCTGACCTGCGCGCTCGCGAACCTGTTCTTCGGTTGCATCGACCGCAACGGTAATTTTACCGCGTACTTTGCCGTTCACCTGCACCACAACCAGCGTGGTGTTCTCTACCAGGGCAGATTCGTCAGCCACTGGCCACGGTGCGTTGTCGATATCGCCTTCACCTTTCAGCTCCTGCCACAGAGTGAAGCTGGCGTGCGGGGTGAACGGGTTCAGCATACGGACAACGGCCAGCAACGCTTCACGCATTAAGGCACGATCCTGCTCGCCTTCCTGCGGGGCTTTCGCCAGCTTGTTCATCAGTTCCATAATAGCCGCAATTGCGGTATTGAAGGTCTGACGACGACCAATATCATCGGTTACTTTCGCAATAGTTTTATGAACATCACGACGCAGCGCCTGTTGATCTTCAGACAGCGCGGCCACGTTCAGTGCTGGTGCATCGCCCTGAGAAGTGTGCTCGTAAACCAGTTTCCAGACGCGTTTCAGGAAGCGGTTAGCACCCTCAACACCTGATTCCTGCCATTCCAGGGTCATGTCTGCCGGGGAGGCAAACATCATGAACAGACGTACGGTATCCGCACCGTAACGCTCAACCATCACCTGCGGGTCGATGCCGTTGTTTTTGGACTTGGACATTTTGCTCATGCCGGTATACACCAGTTCATGACCTTCAGCGTCTTTCGCCTTGACGATACGGCCTTTCTCATCGCGCTCAACAATAGCATCTACCGGAGAAACCCAGTTACGCTCGCCGTTCACGCCGACATAATAGAACGCATCCGCCAGAACCATGCCCTGACACAGCAGCTGTTTCGCAGGTTCGTCAGAGTTCACCATGCCTGCATCACGCATCAGTTTGTGGAAGAAGCGGAAGTAGAGCAGGTGCATGATGGCGTGTTCGATACCGCCAATGTAGATATCCACTGGCAGCCAGTAGTTTGCTGCATCGGAATCCAGCATACCGTCCTGATACTGCGGGCAGGTGTAGCGCGCATAGTACCAGGAGGACTCCATAAAGGTGTCGAAGGTGTCGGTTTCACGCAGCGCAGGCTGGCCGTTTACGGTGGTTTTTGCCCACTCAGGATCGGCTTTGATCGGGCTGGTGATACCGTCCATGACCACGTCTTCCGGCAGGATAACCGGCAGCTGATCTTCCGGCGTTGGCATCACAGTGCCATCTTCCAGGGTTACCATTGGGATTGGCGCACCCCAGTAACGCTGACGGGAAACGCCCCAGTCGCGCAGACGGAAGTTCACTTTACGCTCACCCACGCCCAGAGAAGCCAGTTTGTCGGCAATGGCGTTGAAGCCATCTTCGAAGCTCAGACCGCTGAATTCACCGGAGTTAAACAGCGTGCCTTTTTCGGTCAGTGCCTGTTCGGACAGATCCGGCTCGGAGCCATCGGCAGCCAGAATAACCGCCTTGATAGGCAGGCTGTATTTGGTCGCAAATTCATAGTCGCGCTGATCGTGACCCGGAACGGCCATCACCGCACCTGTACCGTATTCCATCAGCACGAAGTTTGCCACCCAGACAGGGATCGCTTCGCCTGTCAGCGGGTGTTTGGCATAGAAGCCTGTTGCAACGCCTTTTTTCTCCATCGTTGCCATATCGGCTTCGGCCACTTTGGTGCTGCGGCATTCGTCGATGAAGGAGGCCAGTTCCGGATTGTTCTCGGCTGCTTTCTGCGCCAGCGGGTGACCTGCGGCCACGGCCAGGTAGGTTGCACCCATGAAGGTGTCCGGACGGGTGGTGTAAACGGTCAGCGTTTGATCGTAGTTTTCAACGTTGAAGGTGATCTCTACACCTTCAGAACGGCCGATCCAGTTGCGCTGCATGGTCTTAACGGTGTCAGGCCAGTGATCCAGATTATCCAGATCGTTCAGCAGTTCGTCAGCGTAAGCGGTGATTTTGATAAACCACTGTGGGATCTCTTTACGCTCAACTTTGGTGTCACAACGCCAGCAGCAGCCGTCGATAACCTGCTCGTTCGCGAGAACGGTCTGATCGTTCGGGCACCAGTTAACGGCAGACGTTTTCTTGTACACCAGGCCTTTTTTGTACAGCTCGGTGAAGAATTTCTGCTCCCAGCGGTAGTATTCCGGGGTACAGGTTGCCAGCTCGCGGCTCCAGTCATAGCCGAAGCCCAGCATTTTGAGCTGGTTCTTCATGTAGGCAATGTTGTCGTACGTCCACGGTGCTGGTGCCGTATTGTTTTTTACCGCTGCGCCTTCTGCAGGCAGGCCGAACGCATCCCAGCCGATGGGCTGCAGAACGTTTTTGCCCAGCATGCGCTGGTAGCGCGCAATCACATCACCGATGGTGTAGTTACGCACGTGGCCCATGTGTAGTCGACCAGAAGGATAGGGAAGCATCGACAGGCAGTAATACTTCTCTTTGCTCTCGTCTTCGGTTACTTCAAAGGTGCGCTTCTCGTCCCAGTGTTGCTGGACTTTTGATTCTATCTCTTCCGGGCGGTATTGCTCTTGCATGGCAGACAGTGGTCCTGTTTTCAATACAGCTACAAATGTAGCCAATGGATGTGTTGTTTCAGATCGGCATAGCATAGCCCAAACGTCCGCGTCAAAACAGCCTTTCGCACAAATGCGCTTTGCAGGAATTTATCGGGTCTGTGGTTCACCTGGCAAAGCGGCAATGAAATAAGGTCTATTATTAGAAATAGTTACTTACCCGGGAGGCAAAATGATGAACAAGGTTGCTCAATTTTACCGCGAACTGGTGGCGACACTGACGGAACGGCTGCGTAACGGCGAGCGCGATGTCGACGCGCTGGTTGAACAGGCACGCGCCCGGGTGATGCAAACGGGTGAGTTAACGCGAACGGAGGTCGAAGAGGTCACGCGAGCCGTGCGCCGCGATCTGGAAGAGTTTGCACGTAGCTATGAAGAGAGCCAGGACGAGATTACCGACAGTGTTTTTATGCGGGTCATCAAAGAGAGCCTGTGGCAGGAGCTGGCGGATATTACCGATAAAACGCAGCTGGAGTGGCGCGAAGTATTCCAGGATTTGAACCACCACGGGGTGTATCACAGCGGGGAGGTGGTGGGGCTTGGCAACCTGGTGTGTGAAAAATGCCATCACCACATTGCGGTTTATACGCCGGATGTGTTGCCGCTGTGCCCGAAATGCGGGCACGATCAGTTCCAGCGTCGGCCTTTTGAGCCCTAGGTAAAAGCAAAACGGCAACGGTGTTGCCGTTTTTAGTGTTTGTTCCCTCTCCCCGTGGGAGAGGGCCAGGGTGAGGGCATCAGGCCGCACAAGGTAAAAGCAAAACGGCAACGCAGTTGCCGTTTTTAGTGTTTGTTCCCTCTCCTTGTGGGAGAGGGCCAGGGTGAGGGCATCAGGCCGCACGAGGTAAAAGCAAAACGGCAACGCAGTTGCCGTTTTTAGTGTTTGTTCCCTCTCCCTGTGGGAGAGGGCCAGGGTGAGGGCATCAGGCCGCACGAGGTAAAAGCAAAACGGCAACTGCGTTGCCGTTTTTAGTGTTTGTTCCCTCTCCCCGTGGGAGAGGGCCAGGGTGAGGGCATCAGGCCGCACGAGGTAAAAGCAAAACGGCAACTGCGTTGCCGTTTTTAGTGTTTGTTCCCTCTCCCTGTGGGAGAGGGCCAGGGTGTGAAGTGGTTTAATAGTTTTAGACACGTTCAGAGGTTATAAATTAAATAACTGATGAGGTGCAAAAAATGAATTCAC
>NZ_JBJURN010000012.1:0-133315 GCF_046622475.1 Enterobacter sp. LM3
AAACGGGTTCTTATGCCTTAGTTGTAAGTGTCTACCATGTCCCCGAACAAGTGTTCACTATGTCCCCGGACTGTACAAGGGAGAGGGCTGGGGGGAGGGGGAACAGACAACCGGGATAGACTTGAATTAACGTGGTTATCCGCACATGATCCCCCTCATGAAAATAGAAACCGCACTTCCCTCACACTTCGAACGTCTGGTCGCAATCTGGGGATCTTCCGTTCGTGCCACGCACCACTTTTTACAGGAAAGCGATATTGCGGCACTGCGTCCGTTATTGCTCAACGTGTATCTGCCAAACCTCAACGTCGTCATTGCCCGCGATGAAACCGGCGTTATTCATGGCTTTTTGGGCGTTGATGAAAACCGCATTGAAATGCTGTTTGTCGACGACGTAAGCCGGGGTAAGGGCGTCGGCAAATTACTGCTGAAATACGCCATCGCAGAGTTCAGTGCGAATGAAGTGGATGTGAACGAGCAAAACCCGCAGGGCGTGGCGTTTTATCGCCATATGGGGTTTGAGCAGGTTGGGCGATCGGCGCTGGACGGGCAGGGTAATCCGTTTCCGTTGCTGCATATGCGGTTGAGTGGAAATACCGAGGTTAGCGCTTAGCCTGCTTATCCCATTTTAATAAGCCGACGATATCTTTTTCTCCTTCGGCTTCTTTAAGCAGGCGCTGTTTTTTTTCAAACTGACTGTATTCCGAACACGCCTTTTCATCAGCCGCTTTCTTGCTGATTTTACCTGCCCCGTCTAAAACGTCCCGGTCGTTAAATTGCAGGAACTGATCGAGTCTGGTTTGCCAGTCTCGTAAAAATACCTGCTGGCGACGTCTGGCCTGATCTTCGGCAAAATCCAGCCACATATTAACGACGCGATTAAGCTCGTTCACTTCATCCTGGGACAGATAATTTTTGGCGGTGGTGACATCGCTTTTACGGACTTCTTCGCCTTTATAGTGGGTCAGCCCCATATGCGGTTGACTGGCGTCTGCGCGTTGGTGAATCAACTCCGCAGCGGTGTGGCCCGTGCAGGCAAAATGCAGTTTATTCTGGATGGTCTGGAAGAATTGCGTGGTTTCTTTAAGCGAGGGCTGATAGTCAGCCGCTAATGCAAAAATCTCCCTGACCCGTAGATAAACCCGGCGTTCGCTGGCCCGAATGTCGCGAATGCGTTCCAGCATGTCATCGAAATAATCGGGTACGGCGGAGGAACCAACGGGCGGATTCCTCAGCCGCTCATCGTCCATGACGAAGCCTTTTACCAGGTATTCCTGCAGCGTCTGGGTGGCCCACTGGCGGAACTGTGTGCCTCGCGTGGAGCGGACACGGTAGCCGATGGCGAGAATGACGGGCAGGCTAAGGTATTGAACATTGTAGGTTTTACCATCGCTGGCAGTTGTTCGGTAAAACCGAACAACTGAATTTTCGACCAGTTCTCCCTCATCAAAGATATTCTTGATATGCCCGCTGATCGTTGCTTTGGCCTTGCCGTATAAGTCGCAGATCATGGCCTGTGAAAGCCACAAAGTATCGCTTTCAAATCGGCATTCGATACGTACTTTTCCATCCCCGCTGGCAAACATGACAAATTCACCTGCTGGCGAATTTATTAATTCTTCATATGTCATGCTGCCTCCACGTTTTAAGGTGTATGTTTTTAAGTTCGTAGTATGCCAGAAATAGCCGCTAAGCCCGGGGAGTTGTTACTGATTTTGCGAGAAGCTTTCCAGGAAGTTGAGTTTGAATCGCTGCAAGCGCTTCTTCTATCTGAATGAGCTTTGCCTTCGTCCGTTTGTATTCGTCCAGCAACCTCTGCTCATTCTCG
This sequence comes from Enterobacter sp. LM3, assembly GCF_046622475.1. Classification (NCBI taxonomy): domain Bacteria; kingdom Pseudomonadati; phylum Pseudomonadota; class Gammaproteobacteria; order Enterobacterales; family Enterobacteriaceae; genus Enterobacter; species Enterobacter sp. LM3. The sequence continues at coordinate 1,829 of NZ_JBJURN010000012.1, forward strand.
CTATACGCCACCAGAACGATGCACCCTTTCATCACCTTCACCGTCACCTGATGTCCGGTATCAAACCCCGCCGCGCGTAACCACTTACCGGAAAGAATAATATTCGGCGTGGATTTGTCGAAAACATTCGGGCGGTATCCCACAATTAACGAACGCTCGGTTCCGGATTGGTCGGTGTCTGGGGTAGAATGCGAATCAGCCATAATCAACTCCTTGATAGTTGGTGAGGTTAGACGCTCCGGTTGTGTTCCCACACATCGGGGCGTTGCAAGTAAAGGAGGTTTAGGTGGCCTCCTATGTGTGTCAGAGTAGATGGATAGGTGGCCTCATGTCAATCATATCGCGCGAAAAAAAACCAAAAGGCGGCGGACAATCTCCGCAGTTTAAGATGCGAATTGATCCGGCATTGAAGGAGCAGTTGGATGCAGTGGCGGCTGAGGAAGGGGTGAGTCTCGCCAGCTGGTTGAAGGAGCTGGCGAGGGAGGCGTTAAGGACCAAGGGAATTGAACCCAACGGCTAAATTTTTTATGAGATCAGTCATCATTGAGTCCAATAATATGAAATTCTGCACCAGAGGATTTGATCGCATTATCCGAACTAACTAATAATACATCTAGCTGCCTTTTAATATTATTATCTTGTGTTTTTGTATAATAATTTTTAGTCGTATGGGGCTGAATAACAATTACTCGTGTTTTTATCTTATTAGGATTGGTATTTAATAATGACAATTTATTTATAAATTCAGAAGGCTGTATTAGTTTGTTTTCATACCAACACATTTTATTTTTAGAATTTAATGTTCTTTCGGTAAGATCTTGAACGAGGTTTTTACGAATAGAATATCTCAGGTTTTTTACTGCCTGGCTCAAAACTATATCATGGGCCCCAACTGATACCCTCCTGTTGCTACTTTTGCTATTGGCTGCTTTAATATGAATTAAAGATATTATAGTTTTATCATTGTAATCATCAATATGAATAAAATCTGCTTTTTCTCCCGAACCATCGTCACAATATAACCATCCTGTGGGTTTTTCAGTTGTATTAAAATCTTCGACTGAATTCCACCGGCTATTCCAACGGTTTTTTACCCAACAAAAGAGAGAGTTTTGCATTCCAATTTTAGTTAAATCAAGTTTTCCAGATACTAATGGTTTCTCTTGACATATATTAAAATTTTCGAAATCCGCCCAAATGAATCCATTATAAGTTACATCTTTATAGTCAGTTTTAAAAATCCACGAATTGACTACGGCATGCCCAGATTCATACCAGCATTTAATTAGTTCAGGATGTTTAAATATTCTTGCATACTTATTAAGTATCTCCTTTTTTTGTGTAGTCAAGTGTTGGCTGTGAATTTCAAAGGATACTTCATATTCTTTAATAATTAGCCTTATGCTAATATCTCCGCAATGAATATTTTCATAAAAAACTTTTAGTGAGAAAGATGAGTTCATGGTAGATGAAACTTCTACTTTGTATTTATCCGAGATCGTTCTAAGTAAATCGGCTTTGGTAATACTCATTTCGTAAGGAACGAAATCAGGATCGATTACGGAAAAATCGTAGGCATCTTTCACGCTACTAAGATCGTTAATTGGACTGGCTAAAATACCAATAGGAGTTGGATTGTTTTGGTTATTAGAATTTAACATGTCCAATATTTCTATAACATTTTTTTCAAAGGTATCCCAATCTTTACATGGACCTTTCCAGATAGAAGATTTGAAGGGGTTTAAACCTATAGTTTTATTTCCATTCCCGATTTCGGTTCTTACCGCAGACATCATATATGATTGATCTTCAAGAGGATCTAAAGATTCTGCTACACTATTTCCCCCTAGGACTTTTGAATCAGCTTTGAAAGTGCTTTTGCCATGTATACCAAGAAGCCAAAGCATCTTAATATTATCTTCATTAATGAATAGGTGATTTAAATGTGATATTTCAACTGGATGTAAATTTGGTAATGATGGACTTTTGAAATATTCTCTTATTGAGTCTTTCATACCTTTTTCAGAAAAATAAAATGCCGCATACTTCCCTTGTGTCACTGTAAGTACAATATGATTCTCGATGTCATGGATATCATTTCTTTTAGTCCAGCTAGGGGTTTTATTAATTGAGTAAGGTGAAATTAACACTGAAGCTTCATTAATTATTTCAGTTGTGATTGGGTATTTTATTATTTCCCCTTCGTTATTAATTTCAGTATCTATAATTTTCATTACTGATTCATGAAGGATTTTAGCTGTGTAGTCTAATTTATTAAATCCGACTAATATAGAAAAAAAAGGCGAGAGATGCTCTTTTTGAATATCGTGCATAACGATCTCATTTATTAATATACATTAAAATGAGATGATTATATTAATTTTAGAACAGATAAAGTGATAGTGATCACAAAGGTGGTATATGAATGATTAAAAAGGAAAAATAAAATAACATTTTTGGCGGAAGATCACAGGAGTCGAACCTGCCCGGGAACGCTGGCGTCCCCAACTGGATTTGAAGTCCAGCCACCTCACCGGAGATGACGATCTTCCGCGCCTGCATTGCTACATGGAGGCGGGGCGCATTATAGCTACTTTCAGGCATTTACCACATACCAAAACACACTTTTTTCACCTCTCTTTTGACCTGCACACGGTCATTTCAGTTAATTCCTAAGAAAATCCTCAAGTTAGACCTTCGTGCTGAGTGACTTTTACCGCGATCACAAAAAACAAGAAACGTAATCGGCTAACCAGAAAACGCAATACCCGCTCCTGAAACAATGGTTTAAAAACGAGAAACCGGTTTCAGCGCCTCCTACAGCGTGAGGGATAAAAAAGATGAGCGACGTATTGTCCGTAAAAGAGAAGATTGGCTACGGTATGGGTGATGCCGCCAGCCACATCATTTTTGATAACGTCATGTTGTACATGATGTTTTTCTATACTGATATCTTCGGCATTCCCGCCGGATTTGTCGGTACCATGTTCCTGCTGGCGCGTGCGCTGGATGCCATTTCCGACCCGTGCATGGGTCTGATTGCCGACCGCACCCGCAGCCGCTGGGGCAAGTTCCGCCCGTGGATTTTGTTCGGGGCCATCCCGTTCGGCATCGTCTGCGTGCTGGCGTACACCACGCCAGACCTCAGCCACAACGGCAAACTGATTTACGCCGCGGTGACCTACACGCTGCTGACCCTGCTTTATACCGTGGTCAACATCCCTTACTGCGCGCTGGGTGGCGTCATTACCAACGACCCGACGCAGCGTATCTCCCTGCAGTCCTGGCGCTTTGTGCTGGCAACGGCAGGCGGCATGCTCTCCACGGTGCTGATGATGCCGCTGGTGAACCTGATTGGCGGCGAAGATAAAGCCTTTGGCTTCCAGGGCGGGATTGCCGTGCTGTCGGTGGTGGCGTTCCTGATGCTGGCCTTCTGCTTCTTTACCACTAAAGAGCGTATCCAGGTGCCGCCGAGCACCACCTCCATGCGGGAAGATCTGCGCGACATCTGGTGCAACGACCAGTGGCGCATCGTGGGTGTGCTCACCATCCTCAATATCCTCGCCGTCTGCGTGCGCGGTGGGGCGATGATGTACTACTGCACCTGGATCATGGGCTCGCCGGAAATCTTCGTCGCGTTCCTTACCACCTACTGTGTCGGCAACCTGATCGGCTCCGCGCTGGCAAAACCGCTTACCGACTGGAAATGCAAAGTCAGCATCTTCTGGTGGACTAATGCCGCTCTGGCAGTGGTCAGCGTGGCGATGTTCTTCGTGCCAATGCATGCCAGCGTGGTGATGTTCGCCTTTATCTTCGTCATTGGCGTGCTGCACCAGCTGGTGACGCCAATCCAGTGGGTGATGATGTCCGACACCGTCGATTACGGCGAATGGACCAACGGCAAACGCCTGACCGGCATCAGCTTTGCAGGCACCTTGTTCGTGCTGAAGCTGGGCCTGGCACTGGGCGGCGCGTTGATTGGCTGGATGCTGGCAGGTGGCGGTTATGACGCCGCAGCCAAAACCCAGAACAGTGCCACCATCAGCATCATTATCGGTCTGTTCACGCTGGTTCCGGCGGCCTGCTACGTGCTGAGCGCCATCATCGCCAAACGTTATTACACGCTGAAAACCCCCTTCCTGACCAGAGTCATGGGCGAGCTGGCGCAGGGCGCGCACCGCAATCAGCAGGAATTTGAAAACCTGTCGATCAGCAAAGAATTACAGAACTAAGAGGATGAGAGCATGAAAATCAGTGATGGAAACTGGCTTATTCAACCGGGTCTGGAGGTAACCTGCCCGGTGCAGGTGTTCGACGTGGAGCAACAGGGTAATGACCTGGTGGTCTGGGTTGCACCGCGAGACGTGCGCGAACGGACCTGGCAGCTCGATACATTGATGTTCACGGTTCGTCTGTTTGCCCCGCAGGAAGGGATTGTTGGAGTGCGCATTGAGCACTTCCAGGGCGCACTGAATAACGGCCCACACTATCCACTGAATGTCCTGAAAGACGTGAAGGTTGAGATTGAAAATAACGCGGAATTTGCCGAGCTGAAAAGTGGCAATATCAGCGTGCGCGTCACCAAAGGTGAGTTCTGGGCGCTGGATTTCCTGCGCGACGGCCAGCGTATTACCGGCAGCCAGCTGAAAAACAACGGCTACGTGCAGGACGGCAACACCGATCGTAACTATATGTTTGAGCGTCTGGATCTGGGCGTGGGCGAAACGGTCTACGGCCTGGGCGAACGCTTTACCGCGCTGGTGCGCAACGGTCAGACGGTCGAAACCTGGAACCGCGATGGTGGTACCAGTACCGAACAGTCGTACAAAAACATCCCGTTCTACCTCACCAACCGTGGCTACGGCGTGCTGGTCAACCACCCGGAAAACGTGTCGTTTGAAATCGGCTCCGAGAAAGTCTCCAAAGTGCAGTTCAGCGTGGAAGGCGAGTATCTCGAATATTTCGTGATCGACGGCCCGACGCCGAAAGCGGTGCTGAACCGCTATACGCAGTTCACCGGGCGTCCGGCGCTGCCGCCTGCGTGGTCGTTCGGCCTGTGGCTGACCACCTCGTTCACCACCAACTACGACGAAGCCACGGTGAACAGCTTTATCGACGGCATGGCCGGGCGCAACCTGCCGCTGCACGTCTTCCACTTCGACTGCTTCTGGATGAAGGCGTTCCAGTGGTGCGATTTTGAATGGGACCCGGTGACCTTCCCGGATCCGGAAGGCATGATCCGTCGCCTGAAAGCGAAAGGGCTGAAGATCTGCGTGTGGATCAACCCGTACATCGGCCAGAAATCGCCAATATTTAAGGCGCTGAAAGAGAAGGGCTACCTGCTCAAGCGCCCGGACGGCTCCCTGTGGCAGTGGGATAAGTGGCAGCCGGGGCTGGCGATCTATGACTTCACCAACCCGGAAGCGTGCCAGTGGTATGCCAGCAAGCTGAAAGGCCTGGTGGATATCGGTGTCGACTGCTTCAAGACCGATTTCGGTGAGCGCATCCCGACGGATGTCCGGTGGTTTGACGGCGCTGACCCGCAGAAGATGCACAACCACTACGCCTACATCTATAACGCGCTGGTGTGGAACGTGCTGAAAGAGACGGTGGGCGAAGATGAAGCGGTGCTGTTTGCCCGCTCGGCGTCCGTCGGGGCGCAACAGTTCCCGGTTCACTGGGGCGGCGACTGCTATGCCAACTACGAATCAATGGCTGAAAGCCTGCGCGGCGGGCTGTCGATTGGCCTGTCCGGCTTTGGTTTCTGGAGCCACGATATCGGCGGGTTCGAAAACACTGCCCCGGCGCACGTTTACAAACGCTGGTGTGCGTTCGGGCTGCTCTCCAGCCACAGCCGCCTGCACGGCAGCAAATCCTACCGTGTGCCGTGGGCGTATGATGACGAGTCATGCGACGTCGTACGTCACTTCACCCAGCTGAAATGCCAGATGATGCCGTACCTGTACCGTCAGGCGGCGCTGGCGCGCGAGTGCGGCACGCCGATGCTGCGTGCGATGATACTGGAGTTCCCGGACGATCCAGCGTGCGATTACCTCGACCGCCAGTACATGCTGGGGGATTCAGTGCTGGTTGCGCCGGTATTCTCCGAAGCGGGTGACGTGCAGTTCTACCTGCCGGAAGGACGCTGGACGCACCTGTGGCACAACGATGAAATCCAGGGCAGCCGCTGGCATAAACAGCAGCATGGTTTCCAGAGCCTGCCGGTCTACGTGCGTGACAACACCCTGCTGGCGCTGGGCAATAATAACCAGAAACCGGACTATGCGTGGAACGAGGGCACAACCTTCCAGCTGTTTAACCTGAGCGATGGCGCAACGGCAATCAGCGAAGTGCCTGCGGCGGACGGTTCGGTGGTATTTACGCTGAAAGCGACACGCCAGGGCGACACGGTGATCCTCCAGGGCGAAGGCGAGGCGCAAAACTGGTCGGTCTGTTTGCGTAACGTGCAGCAGGTCAGCGAAGTGAAAGGTGGTTCCCATGCCGGTAGCGAGTGGGGCGTGGTGGTGAAAGCGCAGGGGAATGAGATTGTGATCCATCTCTGAGCCCCCTCATCTTCTCCCCAAAGGGGCGAGGGAATGGTTTACTCCCTCTCCCTGTTAGGGAGAGGGCTGGGGTGAGGGCGGAGCCGCCGGAACGGTTGTCACCACGCCACCGGTCATCACCTGCTGCACCTGCTGTTTATCCATATTCGCCGCGTTCAGCTTGCCGTTCACCGTTGGCTTCAGTGGTGCGTTTGCCTGCACGCTGCCAGTCGCGGTCAGCTGAATATTGCCATCTCCCGTAACAGGCAATGCTGGCCAGCCCCACTGGTTAATGATATTCAGCGGCACACCGCGCCCGTTCAGGCTCACGGTGGTTTGTCGTTGTGGCAGTTGCGAAACCGTCGCGGTAGCTTCCAGGATCCCTTTCTCGGTAAAAGCGCTGAGCTCGGTAATATTGACCGTCGACGCGTTGGCATTCAACGACAGCGACGGGCGACGCACGTCCACGCGGTTAAACGTCGCCGCCGCGCCGTTCAATGTGGCGTTGCCACCCCAAACGCCCCACTGCCGGTCTTTTACCACCTGCAGGTTCGCGCCGTAACCATCAAGAGAGGTAATTTGCCACGGGAAGGCCGGGTCGATATCAATCACCAGGTTACGACTCAGGCCGAATTTTTTCAGCGTCACGCTGTTTAGCCATTCGGGTAGCGGATCCATCCACAGCGTTTTCCAGTTCTGTGGCAGGGTGTATTCCAGACCCGCGATGGCGGCATCGTCCAGCTCCAGCGCTTTACCGTCGCGCAGCCAGTTGCCGGAGGTGCGCACCATACCGCCTTCCCAGCGTGAGGTGAACTGGCGCAGCGCCACGCCCTGCGGGGAGAATTCCGCATTCAGGATCGGGTCGAAAAGATGCACTGAGCCATAGATAAATTCGCTGGCATTCATGGACAAACGTCCCTCCTGACTCTGCCAGTCGCCTTTGCTCAGCGTCATGTTACGCAGGCTTAAATCGAGGTCGGTAACCGCCCAGTCCGGCCCCTGGAGGCTGGCATCGGTGACTTCCAGCCGCCCAATCTGCAGGGAGGGCAGTGTGGTAATGGGAGTGAAGAAATCCATCAGCGACTTATCGCTCTGCAGGCGGGTCTCATTCAGGCGCAGGGTGTCGATGATCCAGCTACCATCCGCATTGCGCAGGGCAGAGCCCGTGAGCGAGCCGCGCGCCATATCGGCCCCGATGGTATTCAGCACCACCTCTTTGCCGTTGATCTGGCCCTGAATCAGCACATTACTGGCCGGAACACCGTTGAGGGTGAGTGAGCCTGCGCTCATCTGGATTTGTGCGTTTTGACCCAGCACGTTACCTGCTTCAGGCTGCCACGGGCTGACGCCACCCGTGACTTTTTGGGCGCTTAAATCCCACTCTGTATTGGGGCTGTTAAAGGCCATGTTGTCCAGTTGCAGACGGTCTGCCTGGAAGGGCAGCGGTGCGGTTTGCGGAGAGAGGTTCAGCGTGCCATCAGACAGGGTGATGGTGTCCATATGCAGCGGGTCGGTAAACTGGCGGCTGCTTAAACCAATATCGACCTTTTTCGCAACCAGCGTGGCGGGTTTGCCATCACGGCCAAAGGTGACGTTTTCCAGAATGATGTGGGAAGGCGATGAAAAGCGGTGATCCATCAGGTCAAAATTGAGTTCGTAATCGGTATTCACCGTTACCCAACTGCTGACCTGTGACGCGCCCCAGCGGGTCTGGAGCAGGATATAGAGCGCCAGCACCACAATGAGCAGGGCTACCAGAAGATAGACGAGTAGCTTTCCAATAAATTTCATGGTCTTCCATCCCGCAAAACGCACATAAAGGAGTTATGCACGATTTATGCGCAATCCTCAAGGCGGGAATGGCGTAATAAGATGTCACGGCAGGCATTGACAGCCTGCCGTGATGACGATCAATTTTTTTCAGGCGGGAAAACGAGGTTCAGTACGATAGCGGTGATACCCCCTGCCGCGATGCCGGAAGAGAGCAGGTTTTTCACCCAGTCCGGAGCAAACTGCAGGATCAGCGGTTGCTGGGAAACGCCCAGACCAACGGCCAGTGACAGCGCAATAATCATAATTGCGCGACGGTTCAGCGGCTCGCGGGAGACGATACGCACGCCTGAGGCCGCAATCGTCCCGAACATCACCAGCGTCGCGCCGCCCAGTACCGGTTCAGGGATGTGCTGGACAAAGCCGCTCACCGCCGGGAACAGGCCGAGGACGATCAGCATCAGCGCAACCACAAAACCGACGTAACGGCTGGCAACGCCGGTCAACTGGATCACCCCGTTGTTCTGGCCGAAGCAGGAGTTCGGGAAGGTGTTGAAGACCGCAGAGACAAACGAGTTTAGCCCGTTCGCCAGCACGCCGCCCTTCAGGCGCTTCATGTATAGCGGGCCGGAAACCGGCTGCTCAGAAACGTCAGAGGTGGCCGTGATATCCCCGATGGTTTCAAGCGAGGTGATCATAAAGACCAGCATCAGTGGCAGCAGCAGACCCCAGTCAATGCCCAGGCCGTAGTAGAGCGGAGTGGGGACGGTGATCAGTGCCGTGTTTGTGGATGCCGTGTGTTCCGGCAGCATACCCAGTGCCCATGCCAGCAGATAACCGGCCGCCATTGCGATCACCAGCGAGGCCACGCGCAGGTAAGGGTTACGCTGACGGTTAAGCAGAATAATGATAGCCAGCACCACACCCGCCAGCAGCAGATTTTTCGGTGCGCCGAACGTGTGGTCGCTCATGGCCGCATAACCCCCGCCGATGGAGGTCAGGCCGACCTGAATCAGCGACAGGCCGATAATCATCACCACCACGCCGGATACCAGCGGGGTGATCACGCGGCGTGCCAGGTGAAGAACGCGGGAGATAACCATTTCCGTGCAGCTTGCCAGCATCAGCGTGCCAAAGAGCGCAGCCATCATGGTCGGGACATCCGCACCACCGGTTTTCAGTGCCGTACCGCCCATGATCAGCGGTGCCACAAAGTTAAAACTGGTGCCCTGAATTGATAACAATCCAGATCCCACCGGGCCCCACGCTTTAATTTGAATAATCGAGGCCACGCCGGAGGCAAAGAGAGACATGCTGATGATGTGCTGTGTGTCCTGAGCCGGTAAACCGAGTGCCTGGCAAATCAGCAGCGCGGGGGTGATTACCGCAACGAACATAGCCAGAAGGTGCTGGCAGGCGGCGAATAGCGTCTGCGGCAGCGGTGGTCGATCTTCAAGGCGGTAAATCAGTTCGCTATTTTGCTTCTGCGCAATCGGTTGCGCATCAGGAGACTCTATGGTGTTAACGGACATCGACGACAATCCCACGGTGGAAAAGCGGGCATTTTATCTGACCATCTGGTAAAAGCAAACGATTGCCAACAAAAAATGACAAGAAAATCTGCTACTGCGGACAGCTTTTCTACAACCCATGAGGAAAAAAAATTACACTTTTTCCGCCGGTGGCTCATGACGAGCGCAAACCGGCCAGGATAACGCCGCGTGTGTAAGGAACACGCGCACAAAAGGAGCCTTTTATGATTCATCTTGATACGTTGTCGACCCTTGTTGCCGCAACGCTGGTTTTACTGCTTGGTCGCAAGCTGGTACACAGCGTTTCCCTTCTCAAGAAGTACACTATTCCTGAACCCGTCGCCGGTGGATTGCTGGTGGCACTGGCTCTGCTGGTGCTGAAAAAAAGCATGGGCTGGGAAATCGATTTTGATATGTCCCTGAAAGACCCGCTGATGCTGGCCTTCTTTGCCACCATCGGCCTGAATGCCAACCTGGCGAGCCTGCGTGCGGGCGGTAAAGTGCTCGGCGTGTTTTTGATTGTGGTGGTCGGGTTGCTGCTGATGCAAAACGCCATTGGTATCGGCATGGCGACGCTGCTGGGGCTGGATCCGCTGATGGGCCTGCTGGCTGGGTCAATTACTCTGTCCGGTGGACACGGTACCGGAGCGGCGTGGAGTAAGCTGTTTATCGAGCGTTATGGTTTTGAAAACGCAACGGAAGTGGCGATGGCCTGCGCAACCTTCGGCCTGGTGCTGGGCGGGTTGATTGGCGGCCCGGTGGCGCGTTATCTGGTGAAGCATTCTGCTACGCCAGACGGCAGACCAGACGATGAGCTGGTCCCCACAGCGTTTGAAAAGCCGGATGTCGGGCGCAATATCACGTCGCTGGTGTTGATTGAAACCATCGCCATGATTGCCATCTGCCTGACCGTGGGCAAAGTGGTTGCGCAATGGCTGGCGGGCTCCATGTTTGAACTGCCAACGTTTGTTTGTGTGCTGTTTATCGGGGTGATCCTCAGTAACGGTCTGGCGGTGATGGGCTTCTACCGCGTGTTTGAACGCGCCGTGTCGGTGCTTGGCAACGTTTGCCTGTCGCTGTTCCTGGCGATGGCGCTGATGAGCCTCAAACTCTGGGAGCTGGCGTCCCTGGCGCTGCCAATGGTGGCGATTCTGGCGGTTCAGGCTCTGTTTATGGCGTTGTATGCCATATTCGTGACCTGGCGCATGATGGGTAAAAACTATGATGCGGCGGTACTGGCGGCAGGGCACTGCGGGTTTGGCCTGGGGGCAACGCCAACGGCTATCGCGAACATGCAGGCGATCACCGAGCGGTTTGGGCCATCTCATATGGCGTTTCTGGTGGTACCGATGGTCGGTGCGTTCTTCATTGATATCGTCAACGCACTGGTGATCAAACTTTACCTGATGCTACCGATGTTTGCCTGATATCAGGCGTTGGAATAGCGCTCGGTTTCCGGCATCCAGCGCTCAATTAACGCTGCCGCCTGTTCGGGGTAGCGTTCATGAATATGGCGTGCGAGGCGCTGAACTTCGGGGATCATGGCCTGATCGCGCAGTAAGTCTGCCACTTTGAATTCGGCGTTACCCGTCTGGCGTGTGCCCAGCAGTTCACCCGGGCCACGGATCTCCAGGTCTTTTTGCGCAATCACGAAGCCGTCGTTGCTGTCGCGTAACACCTGCAGGCGCATTTGCGCGGTTTTAGAGAGTGGGGCTTTGTAGAGCAGCACACAGTGCGATGCCACCGCGCCACGTCCCACGCGGCCACGGAGCTGGTGGAGTTGTGCAAGCCCCAGACGCTCCGGGTTTTCAATGATCATCAGGCTGGCGTTCGGCACGTCCACGCCCACTTCGATAACCGTTGTGGCAACCAGCAGATGAAGCTCACCCTGTTTGAATGACTGCATCACCGCCTGTTTTTCGGCGGGCTTCATGCGTCCGTGAACCAGCCCAACGTTCAGCTCTGGCAGCGCCAGCTTTAACTCTTCCCACGTTGCTTCTGCAGCCTGTGCTTCCAGCAGTTCAGACTCTTCAATCAGCGTACAAACCCAGTACGCCTGACGCCCTTCGTGTGTGCAGGCATTGCGCACGCGGTCAATGATATCGCTGCGCCGCGTGTCCGGAATGGCGACGGTCGTGACTGGCGTACGGCCTGGCGGCAGTTCGTCGATGGTGGAGGTATCCAGATCGGCATAGGCGGTCATCGCCAGGGTGCGTGGAATTGGCGTGGCGGTCATGATCAGCTGATGCGGATGAAAGCCCTGCTGCAGACCTTTTTCCCACAACGCCAGACGCTGGTGCACACCGAAACGGTGCTGTTCGTCGATAATCACCAGCGCAAGGCCGTTAAACTGCACCTGTTCCTGGAAAATAGCATGCGTGCCGACAATCATCTGCACATCACCGCGGGCGATGGCATCCTGTTGCGCAAGGCGCGCTTTGCCCTTTTGCTTACCGGCGAGCCAGCCCACTTCCACGCCAAGCGGGGCGAACCAGTTGCGGAAATTGTTTGCGTGCTGTTCGGCCAGCAGTTCGGTCGGTGCCATCAGTGCCACCTGCTTACCGTGAGCAATCGCGCGCAGGGCGGCCAGGGCGGCAACCAGTGTTTTACCGGAGCCTACATCACCCTGTACCAGGCGCATCATCGGCACATCAAGCGCCATATCACGTTCAATCTCAGCGGTCACACGTGCCTGTGCGCCGGTCGGCTTAAACGGCAGCGAGGCCAGCAGCTTATCTTTGAGCTCATCACGCTGGCTGAGCGGCTGGGCATGAAAACGCTGCGCGCCCGCGCGAAGTGCCAGCATGCTCAGGTTATGAGCCAGTAATTCCTCAAGGATAAGACGCCGTTGGGCGGGGTGTTTACCGCTTTCTAAATCGCTAAGCTGCAGTGACGGTGGTGGGCGGTGCAGGGTGCGCATCGCTTCCGGCAGGCTCATCATCCCCTGTGCCAGCTCAGGCGGTAACAGTTCGGTAATGGCGCAGGTATCGAGCAGCTCCAGTGCCTGGTCAGTGAGCTTACGCAGTGTCGCCTGCTTGATCCCTTCGGTCGTCGGGTAGACCGGGGTGAGCGTCTCCTGCAACTCTGGCGTGCTGAGATCGCCCTGCACGCGGTACTCCGGGTGGATCATCTCTGCGCCATATTTGCCGCGTTTGGCTTCGCCATAAGCCAGTACCCTGCGGCCCGTGGCGAGGCTGTTTTTCATCGCCGCGCTGAAGTTGAAAAAGCGCATGGTGAGAATGCCGGTGCCGTCGCTGATCTGGCAGGTCATCATCCGGCGTCCGCCGAAGGTGATGTTGCAGTTCAGCACTTCGCCTTCAACGGTGGCGTAGAGTGCAGGAAGGAGATCGCCAATCTTATACAGCTGGGTGCGGTCTTCGTAACGCAGGGGGAGGTGAAGCAGGAGATCCTGTAGGGTGTGCAGGCCAATTTTGGCCAGTTTACTGCTTTGCGCCGCACCCACGCCCGTCAGCGTATTGAGCGGTATGGCATCCAGCAGGCGGCCTTTCATGTTTTATCCTGCGTACTGCATGGTAGACCACCACTCTGCATCGGCTTCGATTTCGCCCTGCGCATTGACGTGGGGGTAAGGTAATTTTTTCTGCTTCGCGACGCGAGCCAGTACGGGATAACCGCCTTCAAACAGCAGGCGCTGTTGTTCGTCTTCCGGCAGCATACTGTTGCTGCGCTCGTACATCCCGGCGTTCTGACGCTGGCGCTGCGCTTCATACAAGATGAGCGCAGAGGCGACGGATACGTTCAGGGATTGCACCATACCGATCATCGGGATGATGATGTCCTGATCTGCCAGCTCCAGCGCTTCCTGAGTGATCCCGGTTTTTTCCTGACCCATCAAAATGCAGGTCGGGCGGGTATAGTCGATCTCACGGAAATCCACGGCTTTGTCGGAAAGGTGGGTTGCAAGAACCTGCATACCGCGATCTTTCAGATGTGATACCGCTTCACCGATGGTTTGATGGCTTTTGACAGAAACCCAGCTGTTACTGCCCGCAGCGGCGGACACCATCGTACGCATGCGAGTGCCCGTCCAGACGGCGTGGACTTCATGCACGCCGACGGCGTCTGCGGTACGGACAATAGCAGAGACGTTATGAGGTTTATGGACCTGCTCCATGCAGACTGTCAGGTCAGGCTGACGCCTGGCGAGCATTTCGCAGATCCGCTCGTAACGTTTTGAATTCATTAATCTAGTTTCGGTTTCGGGTGACTTTGATAACATCCGGCATGACGCGGATCTTGCGCATAATGTTCGCCAGATGCACGCGGTCACGGGCGGTCAGACGAATAAAGGCGCTGTACACGCGGCCATCTTTTTCTTCCGTGTTCAGGCTCTGAATATTGGAAGACGCCGTATTGATTGCCGCCGTCAGGTTCGCCAGCGCACCCTGGTGGTTGAACATATCCACCTTAATTTCGGCGATAAATTCCTGCGCTGTCTCTTTATCCCACTCGACCGCCATAAACTTCTCAGGCTCTTTCTGGTAGCCACGGATGTTACGACAGGACTCGTGGTGAATAACCAGACCTTTGCCTGGGCTGACGTGCGCAATAATTGGGTCACCAGGAATTGGACGGCAACATTTTGCGAAGGTGATAAGCACCCCGTCCGCGCCTTTTATCGGCAGGTGGCCGTGGCCTGGTGTTGTTGTCGGAACCGCAGAGGTATCGCCCTGTTGCAGGTTCTTCGCCACCACCACGCTCATGGCGTTGCCGAGGCCAATCTCTGCCAGCAGATCATCAAGCGAAGCGAGCTTCATACGCTCCAGCTCACGCTGGATGTTTTCTTTCGGGATTTCAGCCAGCTTACGGCTACCACCCAACGCGTGGTTGAGCAGGCGGCGTCCCAGACTGACGGAGTCATCACGCTTGAGGTTTTTCAGCAACTGACGGATTTTAGCGCGCGCTTTGGAGCTCACGACAAAGTTCAGCCAGGCCGCGTTCGGACGTGCGCCCGGTGCGGTAATAATTTCCACCGTCTGACCGCTGGAGAGCGGCTGAGACAACGGATAAGGCTGTCTGTCGACGCGCGCACCCACGCAGGCATGGCCGATATCGGTATGCACGGCGTAAGCGAAGTCGACCGGTGTAGCACCCGCAGGCAGTTCGACAATGCGCCCTTCTGGGGTGAAAACGTAAATCTCATCCGGGAAGAGATCGGATTTAACGCTCTCGATAAATTCAAACGAGCTACCCGCACTCTGCTGCAGCTCCAGCAGGCTTTGCATCCAGCGCTGGGCGCGGATTTGTGCAGTAGTGCTGCTTTCGCTACCGTGCTCTTTATAAGCCCAGTGCGCTGCGACACCCATCTCTGCCATCTGGTCCATGTCTTCGGTGCGGATTTGCACCTCAACAGGCACGCCGTGTGGCCCGATCATCGAGGTATGCAAAGATTGATAGCCGTTCGCTTTTGGAATGGCGATGTAATCTTTAACGCGCCCCGGACGCGGTTTATACAGGCTGTGCATCTGGCCCAACACGCGATAACAGGTATCGGCGTCATGAACAACCACGCGGAATGCGTAGATATCCATAATCGAATGGAAACGCTGCTCTTTGAGCACCATTTTGCAGTAGATGGAGTACAGATGTTTTTCGCGACCGCTGACGCGGCACGGAATTCCCGCTTCCTGTAAACGCCCTTCGATTTCAGAGAGGATCTTTTGAATCATCTCTTTGCGGTTACCACGTGCGGCTTTCACCACCTCTTTAATCACGCGATAGCGGTTCGGGTACAACGCTTCAAAACCCAGCTCTTCCAGCTCGGTTTTAATGTGATGGATACCTAAACGGTGCGCCAGCGGACTGTAGATTTCGAGGGTTTCACGGGCAATGCGGCGACGTTTATCCGGGCGAAGTGAGCCCAGCGTGCGCATGTTGTGGGTACGGTCAGCGAGTTTGATGAGAATGACGCGGATATCCTGCACCATCGCCATAATCATCTTGCGGAAGTTTTCGGCTTGCGCCTCTTTCTTGTCGCGGAAATTCAGCTTATCAAGCTTAGAGACCCCTTCCACCAGTTCGGCAACGCTTTTGCCAAACAGCTGTTCCATGTCCTGATAGGTGGCGGGGGTATCTTCAATCACGTCATGCAGCAGGGCAGCCATCAGCGTTTCGTAGTCGAGTTTCATCTCGGCCAGAATACAGGCCACCGCTACCGGGTGCGTGATATAGGGTTCACCGCTTGAACGTGTCTGGCCCTCGTGAGCGTCACGTGCAACGAGATACGCCTGCTGGAGACGCTTAATCTGGTCTTCCGGCAGGTAGTGTTGAATCAGTTGATTCAGGCTTTCAAACAGATACAAGGGCGACCCGCAGGTTTAATTAACGACGACCTTCAGCAATGGCGGTTACGGCCTGCAGTTCTGCGGCTTCCTGCTCTTGCTGCTCCTGGCGCTCACGCACGTCGAGGATCTGGTTGTTGATCAGACCTTCTTCGATTTCGCGAAGTGCAATAACGGTGGTTTTATCGTTTTCTTCCGGTACCAGCGGATCTTTACCGCCTACCTGCATCTGACGAGCGCGACGCGCGGCGACCAGCACCAGGTCAAAACGGTTACCAATTTTCTCTACAGCGTCCTGAACAGTTACGCGTGCCATACTTAAAATGCTCCACAGGTGAAGAAATGACTGGGCATGATACTGAAAGTGGGTTCAGTCTGCCAACAGTTTGGTGATTAATGCGTCATGTCGCTGCTTCTGGCGGCTCATACGCAGGCGTTCTGCGCGAAGAATGGTTTTGAGATCGCTCAGCGCGGCATCAAAATCATCATTCACAATAAGGTAATCATATTCCGCGTAATGGCTCATTTCTGCAACTGCCTGTTCCATACGCTTCGCGATCACTTCTTCGCTGTCCTGGCCACGGCCACGCAGACGGCGATCCAGCTCGTCTTTCGATGGCGGTAAAATAAAGATACTGCGCGAATCAGGCATTTTCTTGCGAATCTGCTGTGCGCCCTGCCAGTCGATATCCAGGAACACATTCACGCCTGTTGCCAGAACCTGCTCAATGGTTTCACGCGAGGTACCGTAGTAGTTACCGAAAACTTCCGCGTGTTCAAGAAACGCATCTCTGCTAATCATCGCCCTGAATTCGTCGTGATTCACAAAGAAATAGTGTTCACCGTGCACTTCACCCGGACGCGGCTGACGCGTGGTGTGAGAAACAGAAACCTGTGTGTCGTACAACGGTTGGGTTTTTAACAGTGCCTGAATAAGGCTGGATTTACCCGCGCCACTAGGGGCAGAAACAATATAAAGCGTGCCTTGAGCCATGAGAGTCTTTTGTATGTGTTAGCGAAGAAGTCCTACATACGGGCTTATTATACACGTCGCCGCTGTGTGACGTAGCCTTTGTCACACTTTTTCCCCTGGATTATTGAATTTTGCGTACCGTTTTCAGGTTTTACCTGCGCTTTGCAGCAACAAAAATAAACCCTGGATAGCGTCTCGCAGAGTGAAATGTTGCCGTTAGCGTTGTTTCGGGCGTCGGGGTATACCTCCTGCAACGTAAAGGAGGGGTAGCAATGTGGCGATGGATAAGCGGGTTACTGCTGTTGTGGTGTGGCTATGGTGTGGCGGTGTGCCCGGTGTGGTCACAGGCAAAAGCAGAGAAAGAAATTTCGGCGTTAAGCGCGCAAATCAAACGCTGGGATGATGTCTACTGGAAACAGGGCGTGAGCGAGGTTAATGACGAGGTTTATGATCAGCTTAACGCACGGTTAAAACAATGGCAGCACTGTTTTGGCAGTGAGCTTTCCGGGGAAACACTTCCCGCACTGGCGGGAAGCGTAAAACATCCTGTCGCCCATACGGGGGTGCATAAAGTGGCGAGTAAAGATGAGCTTCGCCAGTGGATGCATACCCGGCGCAACCTCTGGATGCAGCCCAAAGTGGATGGCGTGGCAGTGACGCTGGTGTACCGCAACGGAAAGCTCATCCAGGCCATCAGTCGTGGTGATGGGCTAAAAGGTGAAGACTGGACGGCGCAGGTTCATTTAATACCTTCAATACCACAAACCCTGGCCGGAACGCTGGCGAATAGCGTGCTTCAGGGCGAGCTTTTTTGGTTGCGCGACAACCACATCCAGCGCCAGATGGGCGGGATGAATGCACGCGCAAAAGTGGCGGGTGCGATGATGCGGCAAACGGATAATTCGCTTCTGAGCCAGATCGGCGTGTTTATCTGGGCCTGGCCGGATGGGCCGGAAGAGATGCAGAACGCGCTGGCTGAGTTAGCAAAAGCAGGATTTACCCTGACGGCACGTTATACCCAACCTGTAGTGTCTGTTGATGCTGTGGAGATGCAGCGTTTAGCGTGGCAAACCACCGCGTTACCCTTTGCCACGGATGGCATTGTGGTGCGTTCTACTGATGAACCACCGGGTGAAGGCTGGTTACCCGGGGAGGGAGGCTGGGTCGTTGCGTGGAAATATTCACCTGTCGCACAGGTGGCTGAGGTGAAAGGGATCCAGTTTACTGTGGGGCGAACGGGAAAGGTGTCCGTTGTGGCAACGCTGGAACCGGTGCAACTGGATGATAAGCATGTGCAGCGGGTGAGTCTGGGGTCGGTGGGGCGTTGGCAACAGCTGGATATTGCTCCTGGCGATCAGGTGCTGGTGAGCCTGGCCGGACAGGGGATTCCCCGGTTTGACAAGGTGGTCTGGCGTGGGTCGGACAGACAAAAACCGCAGCCTCCGGCCTCTGATTATCATTCGCTGACCTGCTTTTATGCCTCGCCGGACTGTATGGCGCAGTTCTTTGCCCGGCTGACGTGGCTCAGTTCAAAACAAGGGCTGGATATTGAAGGGTTGGGGGAGTCAGGCTGGCGAACACTTCACCAGGTACACCATTTTGAGCATATCTTTTCATGGTTGTTATTAACGCAGGCGCAGCTTCAGGCCACGCCGGGTTTTTCTGCCGCACGCGGGTTAGCGCTCTGGCATCGTTTTAATCTGGTGCGTGAGCAGCCCTTTATCCGCTGGATCACGGCGATGGGGGTTCCGCTAACCAAAGCGACGCTGAATGCTGCAGGAGGGCTGTCGTGGCAAGCGATGAGTCAGCGTAATGCCGCTGACTGGCGTGCTTTACCGGGAACGGGAGAGGAGAAGGCGCGGCAAATCGTGAACTGGATCCACGCGCCCCAGGTTGATGTGCTGGCTAAGTGGCTGGCTGAGCAGCACATCAACGGGTTCTGACATCAGTGCGCGCTGTGTTTGTAGTGAAAAACGGGCAGCCCGAGCTTCAGGCGCAGCGCCAGCATACGGGCCGTAAAGCCGAACAGCAGCGTGGAGATGACCACCACATCGTGGTTAGAAACATAATGCTGCAGGGCGATATAGAGCACGGCAGCGGCAAAGGAGATACCAGCATACAGTTCCTTCTGGAAAACCAGTGGAATACGTTTGCAGAACATATCGCGCAGCACGCCGCCAAACACCCCCGTTACTACCGCTGCAATAGTGGCGATAACCGGGCCTTCACCCATATCGAGCGCGATTTGTGCGCCAATAATAGAAAAGACAATAAGACCAAGTGCATCAAGCACCAGGAACAGACGACGCAGGTGCGGCATAACGGGAGCAACAATGGTGGTTAATACAGCGGCAGTTGCCACGATAATGACGTATTCAGGGTTTTTAACCCAACCGAGCGGGTAATGACCAAGCAGGATATCGCGCACGGAACCGCCGCCCAGTGCGGTCGCTGTGGCAATAATAATCACGCCGAAGGTGTCCATACGGCGACGTCCGGCTGCGAGTGCGCCGGTCATGGCTTCTGCGGTGATACCAATGAGATAAAGAATGTGAAGCAGCATATAACCTCCGGTGTGAAGGCGTGGAGGTTAGCGATTTGTGCGCACGATCACGATTGAGTTTTTCTAAGGTAAACGATTAAGGATTAATATTTATAATGTGTTTGTTTTATTTTTATTTGTCTTATTTCTATGTTTTATAAAGATTAAATGACATTAAATAATGTCATTTCGACAAGTGTTTGTTTTGAGTTTTACTTATAAAAACTAATCTTTTAATGCAATGCGTTGTGGGAGTTGCTCACGTAAGCGATCGACAGCCATGCGAACCTTCAGCGGCAGCCAGCGCGTTTTTGGCCAGACGGCATGAATAGGAAGCCGGACACCGGCGGTGTCAGGAAGGATCTGAACTAAGCGTCCACTGTGCAGGCGTTCGTTAATGAGCCAGTAAGGAAGCCAGGCAATGCCGTCCCCGGCTTCTGCGGCGTCGGCAATGGCGTCCAGATCGTCCATGTAGAACCGCCCTTCAGGTTTGAAACGTTCGATTTGACCATTGATGGTGAGCTGCCATTCCAGCGGTCTGGTTTTGTTCAGGTAAAAAATAGCCTGATGCTGCATAAGTTCATCTGGTGAAGCCGGGGTGCCATATCGGGCGAGATATGACGGTGCTGCACACAGGCGCATGTCGTGCCAGGAAAGTGGGCGGGCAATGAGGTCGGTGCTGTCTTCCAGCTGGCCGTTACGCACCGCGAAATCAAACCCTTCATCCACCAGATTAATCACGCGATCGCTGAAAGAAAGCTCCAGTACCAGCTTGGGGTGCTCTCGTGCCAGTTCCAGTAAAACCGGGGCGACGCAGCGACGTCCGAACAGTACGGGCAAGGAGACGCGTAATTTACCGCGCAGGATCTGTTTGCCGCTTTCCAGAAGTGCTTGTGCTGCCTCCATTTCGCTGTGCGCGCGGTGGGCATGTTCAAGCAATAGCGAGCCTTCAGCCGTTAGCGTCTGGCTGCGTGTGGTGCGCAGGAATAACCTGACACCCAGCCTGCTTTCAAGCCGCGCGATGCTCTTACCTACGGCAGAACGCGACAGGTGCAACCGCTCCGCTGCCCGGGCAAAACTACCGCTTTCAACAACTTGCAGGAAAAGGTCAATACCATCAAACCGGTTAAGCATTGTCGCTCCTGAGACACCAATATGAGGAAAAAGTATCAGCACTGGTGAGTAAATTGCAACGCTATCCTTGTGTCATCTGTCAGACGACACAGGAAGAAAAAGATGAAGTACTGGACAATGCAGTCAGCCGGGCGCGACAACCTTATTCTGGATACACAAGCTCAGCCAGAACCGGGGCCGTTTGACGTCCGGGTTCGTGTTAACGCGGTTGCACTGAACTACCGTGATAAGTTGATTGTTGAGGGGGCAATGCCTGCCGTTTTTCCGCTAACGCCTGCGTCAGATATGGCAGGTGTTGTTGAGGCTGTTGGTGAACAGGTGAGCCGCTTTCAGCCTGGCGACAGGGTCATTTCCTCTTTTTCGCCCGACTGGATAGACGGTAAACGTCCCGGCAGCGCAGTCGAACCCCACGGGGCTGCGCTCGGTGGTGCCTATCCTGGTATGCTGGCTCAGCAAATTGTGGTGAACGAAAACTGGCTGGTGGCTTCCCCGGAGAGTCTCAGCGATATCGAGGCCAGTACGCTGCCCTGCGCAGGATTAACCGCCTGGTTTGCCCTGGTTGAACAGGGGCAGTTAAAAGCCGGAGATTCCGTTCTGGTTCAGGGGACAGGCGGTGTGGCTCTGTTCGCCCTGCAAATTGCCAAAGCGCAGGGGGCAACGGTTTATGTCACCTCTTCCAGTGACGCTAAACTGGACCGCGCGAAAGCGCTGGGGGCTGATTTCGTCATAAATCGTCATCAGGGTGACTGGGTGGAACAGGCGTTATCGCTGAGCCGTGGTCGGGGCATCGACCATGTTGTGGATACGGTTGGTGGCGGTAACGTTGCACACTCTGTCGCCGCCGTTGCTCCCGGAGGAAGGGTTTCATTGATTGGAGTGTTAGAAGGAACAGAGATTGGTGTTCCTGCCGTAGCGATGTTAATGAAATCTGCCGTGATTCAGGGCATTGGTGTTGGGCATCGCCGGGCATTAACCGATCTCGTCCGGGCGGTAGATGCGACACATCTGAAGCCTGTTATCGACAGTACCTGGACGCTGGAACAGCTACCCGAAGCGCTGGCTCACCTGGAGAGTGGCCCATTCGGTAAGATTGTGATTACGCTATAAAAAAGCCCCGTCAGGGGCTTTCAGAGATTTACTCGATATTCTGGATCTGCTCGCGCATCTGCTCAATAAGCACCTTCAGCTCAATGGCGGAATTGGTGACGTCGGCATTGATCGATTTCGAGGCCAGGGTGTTCGACTCCCGGTTGAACTCCTGCATCATAAAGTCGAGGCGACGGCCTACCGCTTCTTTCTTCTTCAGAATGTTGTAGGTCTCTTTAACGTGCGCTTCCAGACGATCCAGCTCTTCGGCCACGTCCACACGCTGCGCCATCAGTACCAGTTCTTGTTCCAGACGGTTGTTTTCCAGCTGAACTTCAGCTTCTTCCAGTTTCGCGACCAGGCGTTCGCGCTGCCATTGCAGCACTTCTGGCATATGGGTGCGAACTTTAGCCACTTCGGTGCTAACGCCTTCAAGACGCTGCTCAATCAGCGCTTTCAGCGCCTGACCTTCGGTTTCGCGGGCAACAATAAAGTCATCCAGCGTGCCGTCGAGAGCTGCAAGAATTTCCGCAGTAATTGCATCCAGATCCTGCTCGCCAGCGGCCATCACGCCAGGCCAGCGCAGAATATCAACCGGGTTGATTTCACCTTCATCGCTCTGCATTTTGACCCAGTTCGCGGCATTGACGAGCTGCTTCGCCAGTTTTTCGTTGAGGATCAGCTCACCCTGTGCGCTGGCATCCGGCTCAAAGCGCAGGTTACATTCCACTTTACCGCGTGTCAGACGAGTACGGATTCGCTCACGCACCACAGGCTCAAGACTGCGGAACTGCTCCGGCATACGGAAATACGTTTCCAGATAGCGCTGGTTTACCGAGCGCATTTCCCAGGTAGCGCTACCCCAGCTACCCTTGATTTCACGCCGGGCGTAGGCGGTCATACTGCGGATCATAGACATTCCCGTTTTTAAAGGAGAGATGGGGGGATTATAGCTTTCAGGGGCTTCTCAGGATAGGAATAAGCGTCCTTTATCCGTATAATGCGCAGCCACATTCGTTTCAAGCCGGAGAATTCATCATGCGTCCAGCAGGTCGTAGCGCCAATCAGGTGCGTCCCGTCACCCTGACCCGTAACTATACAAAACACGCTGAAGGCTCCGTGCTGGTTGAGTTTGGTGACACCAGGGTACTGTGTACTGCCTCTATCGAAGAAGGCGTTCCTCGCTTCCTGAAAGGCCAGGGCCAGGGCTGGATCACTGCGGAATATGGCATGCTGCCACGTGCAACCCATACCCGTAACGCCCGCGAAGCGGCAAAGGGTAAACAGGGTGGCCGTACTATGGAGATCCAGCGTCTGATCGCGCGTGCACTGCGTGCAGCCGTTGATCTGAAAACCCTGGGTGAATTCACCATTACTCTGGACTGTGATGTGATCCAGGCTGATGGCGGCACGCGTACGGCGTCGATTACCGGCGCATGTGTGGCGCTGGCCGATGCACTGAACAAACTGGTTGCTGCCGGTAAGCTGAAAACGAACCCAATGAAAGGGATGGTTGCGGCGGTTTCCGTCGGTATCGTTAACGGTGAAGCGCTGTGCGATCTGGAATATGTTGAAGATTCCGCAGCCGAGACCGACATGAACGTGGTAATGACCGAAGACGGTCGCATTATCGAAGTGCAGGGCACAGCGGAAGGCGAGCCGTTTACCCACGAAGAGCTTCTCACCTTGCTGGCGCTGGCCCGAGGGGGAATCGAATCCATTGTAACGACGCAGAAAGCGGCGTTAGAAAATTGATTTTAAAGGCGACCAGTGAGTCGCCTTTTTTTTGCCTGTAAGACAGAAAAAACCAAAGGAGCGAATCCATGAAATCGTATCAGCGCCAGTTTATTGAGTTTGCGCTTAACAAGCAGGTACTTAAGTTTGGCGAATTTACGCTGAAATCCGGGCGTAAAAGTCCCTATTTCTTCAACGCCGGGCTGTTTAATACCGGGCGCGATCTGGCATTGTTAGGCCGTTTCTATGCCGAAGCGCTGGTGGATTCCGGGATCGATTTCGACCTGCTGTTTGGCCCGGCTTATAAAGGCATTCCGATTGCGACCACTACGGCGGTGGCGCTGGCGGAGCACCACGATCGCGATGTGCCATACTGCTTTAACCGTAAAGAAGCCAAAACCCACGGCGAAGGCGGCAATCTGGTGGGCAGTGCGCTGCAGGGCCGCGTTATGCTGGTGGACGATGTGATCACCGCAGGCACTGCTATTCGTGAATCGATGGAGATTATCCAGGCTAACGGCGCTACGCTTGCAGGTGTACTGATTTCTCTGGATCGCCAGGAGCGTGGTCGCGGCGAAATTTCTGCAATTCAGGAAGTGGAACGTGATTACGGCTGCAAAGTGACGTCGATTATCACACTGAAAGATTTGATCGCGTACCTGGAAGAGAAGCCAGAGATGGCAGACCATCTGGCAGCAGTGCGTAAATATCGGGAAGAGTTTGGCGTGTAATGTACTGCCCGGTGGCGCTGCGCTTACCGGGCCTACATAACCGTAGGCCGGATAAGGCGAAGACGCCATCCGGCAACAGTGTTACTGCAACTGGGCAGCCACTAACGGCCAGCGGGCGTCAAAATCGTCCGTTGGTCGGTATTTGAATTCACTGCGCACAAAGCGGGAGAGCATCCCTTCGCAAAACGCCAGCAGCTGGCCCGCCAGCAGCGTTTCATCGGTGTTGTAACCTTCACCTTCACGCATTTTCTTCTCGCGCAGTACCTGTCGCAGCTGGGCTTCAATACGCTCAAAAAGCTGGTTAATGCGACCCTGCAGCCTGTCTTGTTCGAACATCAGCGCGTGGCCGGTCAGGATACGGGTTAAACCGGGATTACGTTCGCCAAAGCCCAGAATCAACAGCACAATCAGACGCAGACGCGCGCTGGTGTCTTTTTCATCTTTCAGAATCAGGTTGATGCGTGTGATCAGGCTGTCTTCGATAAACTCGATCAGGCTGTCGAACATCCGGGTTTTGCTCGGAAAATGGCGATACAGTGCCGCTTCCGACACGCCTACAGAGGCCGCCAGTTTTGCGGTGGTGATGCGTTGACTGCCATCGCTGGATTCAAGCATCAGAGCCAGAGACTGAAGTATTTCTTCGCGACGGTTCCTTTTCGCGGTTTGTTTTTCTGCCATGTTACAAAATACCCCTGAAAATAAGCACTGCCAGGCTGGCATCCACACAGCGACCGCAAACTACGGTTTGCGGTTTGTTATTGCATTATGGCGCTGTGAGATGCGTAACAGTCGGGCGATTATTTGCGCCCGGAATGGCCGAAGCCGCCTTCGCCACGGTCGGTAGCGTCAAAATCTGCCACCAGATTAAATTCGGCCTGCACCACCGGTACGAATACCATCTGTGCGATGCGCTCACCGGGTTCGACGGTGAAGCTGTCCTGACCGCGGTTCCAGACGGAAACCATCAGTTGACCCTGATAGTCAGAGTCGATCAGGCCGACCAGGTTACCCAGCACGACGCCATGTTTATGACCCAGGCCAGAACGTGGCAGGATCACCGCTGCGAGTGATGGGTCAGCAATGTGAATCGCCAGACCGGTCGGGATCAGGGTGGTTGCACCCGGAGCCAGTTCTACGGCGTCATCGAGACAGGCGCGCAGGTCAAGACCGGCGGAGCCGGAGGTGGCATAGGTTGGCAGCGGGAATTGCTCGCCAACACGCGGGTCCAGAATCTTAACGTCGATTTTTTTCATCATAACGGGTAACGATCTCGTCCAGTAATTGTTGGCCCAGGAGTTCCTTGCGCTCAAGCGGTAAGACTTTATCTCCATCCTGCCAGAAAAGGTGCAGTGCGTTGCTGTCGCTGTTAAATCCTTGTGTGGCCAGCGATACGTCGTTCGCGCAAATCAAATCGAGGTTTTTGCGGGTACGTTTTTGCCGGGCATATTCTTCCACATTATTCGTTTCTGCGGCAAACCCAACAACGTAAGGACGATGGCTTTTCAGTGCGGCAACACCGGCAACGATATCCGGGTTTTTCACCATTTTTAGTGTTAATTCATCGCCTTGCTTTTTAATTTTGGCATCAGAAATTGTCTCGGCGCGGTAATCGGCGACGGCGGCACAGCCGATAAAAATCTGCTGATTTTGCGCATGTGCCTGTACAGCGGCTTCCATTTCCAGTGCGGTAGTGACATCAATGCGCTGCACAAATGGAGGGGTAGGCAACAAGACCGGGCCGCTCACCAGCGTGACGTTCGCACCGCGTTTTGCCGCTGCGGCAGCAATGGCAAAGCCCATCTTACCGGAGCTATGGTTAGTAATGTAACGCACCGGGTCCAGCGGCTCACGCGTTGGGCCCGCGGTAATCATGATGTTGAGATGTTGCAGATCGTTGACAGGCGAAAAATGAGCGGCGGCCATATCGACGATAGCCAGTGGGTCAAGCATGCGCCCTGGGCCAATATCGCCACAGGCCTGGCTGCCGCTGTCCGGCCCCCAGATCAACAAGCCGCGAGAGGACAGCGTCTCCAGATTGTGCTGGGTGGCGGCATTGCGGTACATCTGCTGGTTCATGGCGGGCACGACGGCGACAGGGGCAGGCGTCGCCAGGCAAATAGTCGAGACCAGATCGTTCGCCATACCCGCGGCTACACGGGCGATTAAATCTGCCGTGGCGGGGGCAAGGATAACCAGGTCTGCCCATTTCCCCAGCTCGATATGACCCATCGCGGCTTCTGCGGCTGGATCAAGCAGGCTGTCAGATACCGGGTACCCTGAAACGGCCTGCAGGCTCAGAGGAGTGATAAAGGCTTTGCCGCCTTCAGTTATCGCGACCCGCACGTCGGCCCCGCGTTCGCGCAGACGACGCACCAGATCCGGCGCTTTATAGGCAGCAATACCGCCGCTCACGCCAAGAACGATTTTTTTACCAGCCAGGCTCATCATGATTCTTTCCTGTTGGGTTTCACCAGAGAGCGGGCATTTTATCACAATCCAAAAATCGGGGTGCTTTTGTCCTTCAGTCACTTTGCGAGGCGTTACGCAAGAACGAAACATGGCCGTCGAGCACCGGATGTACCTGTGGCAGCATAATGGCAAACATAAGGAGACAGCACATGGAAGAGACTGAACTGCTGCTACCGCGTGAAAAACTGCTGCGCTATGGCGTCACGTTGTTAAAAGATGACGAACTGCTGGCACTCTTTTTGCGCACCGGGACGCAGGGGAAGACGGTGTTTACGCTGGCCAACGATTTGATAGACCACTTTGGCTCACTGTACGGTTTGCTGACGGCTGAACTGGAGGCGTTCCGACACGTTGAGGGGATTGGGGTCGCGAAGTACGCTCAGTTAAGAGGCATTGCCGAACTGGCACGGCGTTTTTACAATGTCCGTCTGGAAGAAGAAGATCCGGTTCTGACGCCAGAAGGCGCGCGTGAATTCCTGCAGAGCCAACTGGCGGATGCGGAGCGCGAGATCTTTATGGTGATCTTTCTCGATAACAGGAACCGGATACTGAAACATAGTCACCTGTTTTCGGGAACATTGAGCCATGTTGAGGTTCATCCGCGTGAAATTGTGCGGGAAGCGATAAAAGTGAATGCAGCCGGCGTGATCCTCGCGCATAATCACCCCTCTGGCTGTGCACAACCGAGCAGAGCTGACAAAGAAATCACCGAACGCATTATCAAATGCTGTCAATTCATGGACATTCGTGTACTGGACCATCTGATAATTGGCCGCGGAGAGTACATTTCTTTTGCAGAACATGGTTGGATTTAGACCATTTCACGCGATCCATCGGGATCTTTGTCTGTTCGGGACTTGAGCACACCGCCGAGTCAGCGTATACTACGCCACCTTTGAGAATCTCGGGTTTGGCATTTGGGCCTGGCAATCGAGAGTTCACTTAGAACTATGCGATGACCGGGCTGTAAAGCCTGACGAGGCGCCGATACCCCATACGAAGCTCGAGCTAATTTGATTTTTGGAGAATAGACATGTCCCGAGTCTGCCAAGTTACTGGCAAGCGTCCGGTGACCGGTAACAACCGTTCCCACGCACTGAACGCGACTAAACGCCGTTTCCTGCCGAACCTGCACTCTCACCGTTTCTGGGTTGAGAGCGAGAAGCGTTTTGTCACCCTGCGCGTATCTGCTAAAGGTATGCGTGTAATTGATAAGAAAGGCATCGATACAGTTCTGTCCGAACTGCGTGCCCGTGGCGAAAAGTACTAAGTACTTAAAGAGGAAATAAATCATGGCTAAAGGTATTCGCGAGAAAATCAAGCTGGTTTCTTCTGCTGGTACAGGTCACTTCTACACCACCACGAAGAACAAACGTACTAAGCCGGAAAAACTGGAACTGAAAAAATTCGATCCAGTTGTACGCCAGCACGTACTGTACAAAGAAGCTAAAATTAAATAATTTTAGTCTCCTTGTATTGAAAAACCCCGCAACTGCGGGGTTTTTTGCATTCTGCATCTCTCAACGGAGGAACCATGCCTGAATTACCTGAGGTAGAGACCAGCCGTCGCGGTATTGAGCCCCATCTGGTCGGCGCGACCATTCTTCATGCTGTTATCCGAAATGGTCGTCTCCGCTGGCCGGTTTCCGATGAGATCCATGCCCTGAGCGACAAACCCGTTCTCAGCGTCCAGCGCCGTGCCAAGTATCTGCTGCTGGAGCTGCCAGATGGCTGGATCATCATCCATCTGGGGATGTCCGGGAGCCTGCGCATCCTTACTGAAGAACTGCCTGCGGAAAAGCACGACCACGTCGATCTGGTGATGAGTAACGGTAAAGTGCTGCGTTATACCGACCCACGACGCTTTGGCGCGTGGCTATGGACCAAAGAGCTTGAAGGACATAGCGTGCTGGCACACCTGGGGCCAGAGCCGCTCTCAGAGGCCTTTAACGCGGAATACCTGAAAGCGAAGTGTGCGAAGAAGAAAACCCCGATCAAACCCTGGCTGATGGATAACAAGCTGGTGGTCGGCGTGGGGAATATTTATGCCAGTGAATCGCTGTTTGCTGCCGGGATCCATCCCGATCGGCTGGCCTCTTCGCTGTCGGCACAGGAGTGCGAACTGCTGGTCAGGGTGATTAAAGCGGTGCTGCTGCGTTCAATTGAGCAGGGAGGGACGACGCTGAAGGACTTCCTGCAGAGCGACGGTAAGCCGGGTTATTTTGCGCAGGAGTTGCAGGTGTATGGCCGTAAAGGCGAGCCGTGCAGAGTCTGCGGCACGCCAATTATTGCAACGAAACACGCCCAGCGTGCCACGTTCTACTGCCGTCAGTGCCAGAAGTAAGCGTAGGCCCGGCAAGCACAGCGACACCGGGCAAAAGATTTACTTCAGTTTCTCCATCAACGCCTGATGGACATTCACTGGCAGGAAATGGGTCACATCGCCGTGATGACGAGCCACCTCTTTCACCAGCGTGGAGGAGATAAACGACCACTCTTTGGATGGCATCAGAAACACACTTTCCAGCTCCGGCATCAGGTGGCGGTTCATGTGCGCCAGCTGCATCTCATACTCGAAGTCAGCCACCGCGCGTAAACCACGGATCAGGATATTGGCCTGTTGGGTGCGGGCGAAATTGGCCATCAGGTCGCTGAACCCTACCACTTCAACGTTCGGCAGGTGCGAGATCGCCGCGGTAGCCAGCGCAACGCGCTCGTTGAGGTTGAACATCGGCTTTTTGCTGGGGCTGGCGGCAATCGCCAGAATCACCTTGTCGAACATGCTCGTCGCACGGGTGATGATATCAAGATGACCGTTGGTGATCGGATCGAAGGTACCCGGATAAATCGCTTTTGTGCTCATGGCTCACGTTTTCTCTGAGTAGCCGCGGCAGAGCGCCCACAGCTCGGTGTATTTGTTAAAAGTATACTGGGCATTCACCACCGCCAGTAGCCAGCCCTGTTTTCCGTCCAGCACCCCACCGCGCAGCAGCAGCGTTTTCAGAAACGCGCCCAGCGTGTGGGTAAAAATACCGGTCAGCGTGGCCTTCTTGCCGCGCTGGTGGCGTTCCTGTGCCCATGCGGTGGCGTAGTTGAGCTGTTTACGCTGGAAACTGGCGAAATCCCGGCAGGTCAGGTGGAGCAGATCGCCCGTCAGGGGGATCACCTGAGCGTTGTCACAGGCCAGGGATTCGTGCACCAGATTATTGTTGTACTGATACTGCTCGCGCTCATACAGGCGCATCACGCGGTCAGGATACCAGCCGCTGTGGCGCATAAAACGACCGAGGAAGTAGTTACGACGCGCAATGCTGTATACCGCGCCAGGATGAGGTGCGGCGAGCACGGTCTGAATGGCTTGCTGCAATTCCGGCGTGATGCGCTCGTCGGTGTCGAGCATCAGCACGTAATCACCGGTGGCGTACTCCTGCGCGCGCTGGCGCTGGATGCCATAACCCTGCCAGTCGGTGTTGGTATACACTTTTGCACCCGCTGCGCGGGCGACCTCCACCGTGTTGTCCGTGCTACCGGAATCGAGCAGGACAATTTCGTCAGCCCAGGCGACAGAAGCCAGGCAGTCCGGAAGCAGGTCGGCGGCGTTTTTGGCGATCATCACGACCGACAGACGCGTTGACATTAGTGGCTCCGCTGAGGCAGATAAGGTTGCAGAAGTTGCAGCAGACGGGTCAGTGCGCCCTGGTTCTGATGCAGCACTTCGACGGCATGACGACCATACCACAGGCGGTAATCTTCGTCGGTCAGAAGGGTCGAAACCTCCTTCACCACCGAATCCGCGTCGGTTACGGTAATTAAACCATCGGCTTGCTGCAATTTAGCGCAGATATCTTTGAAGTTAAACGTGTGTGGCCCCATCAGCACCGGAATGGCATGCGCGGCAGGCTCCAGCGGGTTATGACCACCGCGCTCGACCAGACTGCCACCGACAAAAGCGAGGTCAGCAATGCCGTACAGCAGCATCAGTTCGCCCATCGTATCGCCAATCACCACCTGGGTGCTGCCGGACGGGATCTCACCGCTGCTGCGCAGGGTGAAGCTGAAACCGCCTTTTTGCACCATTTCACGGGCATCTTTAAAACGCTCCGGATGGCGAGGAACCAGGATCAGCAATAAATCAGGGAATTTTTCCAGCAGCGTACGGTGAGCCTGCAGGATGACCGCTTCTTCACCGTCGTGGGTACTGGTGGCAATCCAGACCTGACGACGCGGTGCCCACTGGCGGCGCAGCGTCACCGCACGGGCGGCGAGTTCAGGCGTGACGGAAATATCGAACTTCAGGCTGCCCGTCACCGCAAGCTGGTTGCGTTTCAGGCCCAGAGAGAGAAAGCGCGCTGCGTCTTCTTCGTTCTGCGCAGCAATCAGCGTGATCTTACTGAGCAGGCGACGCATAAATTTACCCAGCTTGCCGTAGCCTTTCGCCGACCGCTCTGAGAGACGGGCGTTGGCAATCACCAGCGGGATTTTACGGGCATGCAGGGCGGAAATCATATTTGGCCACAGTTCAGTTTCCATCACGATCACAAGCTTCGGGCGAACGGTGTCCAGGAAACGGCTCATGGCGCAGGGCAGATCGTAAGGCAGATAGACGTGATGAACGTCTTTACCGAATGCGGACATCACGCGCTCAGAGCCGGTCGGCGTCATGGTGGTGACGGTGATCGGCAGTGACGGATAGCGGTGGCGCAGGGCGCGAACCAGCGGGATCGCCGCCAGCGTTTCGCCAACAGAAACGGAATGCAGCAAAATACCGTCCGGGGCGACTTTATTGCGGCAGTAACCATAGCGTTCAGCCCAGCGTTTACGATACGCAGGCGCTTTACGGCTACGAAGCAACAGTCGCAGCCACACCAGTGGCTGAATGATGTAGAGCAGGGCGGTATACAACAATTCCAAGCGATTATCCGTTTTTTTTAGTTTCGGCGGGCAAATTCTAAGCATTTAAGCCAGGTAAAGCTATCTCTTATGCCAGATACCGTTTTAAACGGAAATAACGGCGGCCCAGTCGCCAGTGCTGGCGCAGCCCACGGGCGTTTTTCCAGATCAGTGCCCAGATCCCCCGGTCGAACAGTTCGCGGATGATTTCGCGTTTTTTGCTGAGATCGCCAATGTTGTTAATGGCGTGGAGAATGCCCAGCCCCTCTTTCGCGATTTGCCACTGGCAAGCCGGAACCCGGCGCACGGTATCCGGGTAGCGCTGGTTGATAACATCCAGCATCTCAAGGATTTTCATGTAGTGGCGTGCGTTACGCATGCGCGAGTCATCCGTACCCGGCGTGTGTGACACCGAGGCGGAGTGAATAAGGTAGTCGTAGAAGGTTTCGTCGGTGTACTGCACGCGTCTGGCGGTCAGCAGCACTTCGGTCGTCCACGGAATATCCTGATGACGCAGGCCATGTTCAAAGGTGAAGCCCTGCTCTTTAATGAACGCGTGGCGATAAATATTCAGCCAGGTGACGTGCAGGAATTTACGTGATGCCAGCGCGCGCTGTAGCCACGTTGGGCCGTCCAGCACGTCGGTAGATTGCAGTTTGTCTGACGGGAAGATTTTCTTTGACGGTCTTCCGTCATCGTAAATATAGGTGCCGTTGCAGGTCGCGACATCGAGATCGTTCTTTTTAGCCATCTCAAGCAGGCGCGGATACATGCCCGGATAGATCACATCGTCGATGTCCGGGAATGCAACATACTCGCCCGTCGCTTCTGCCAGGCCGGTATTGCGGGCTGCGGATACGCCCTGGTTGGCCTGGTCAATCACCTTGTAGAACGGGAATTCACTGGCGTATTGCGCAATGATGGCCGCAGAGTTGTCATTTGACCCGTCGTTCACAACGACCAGCTCCAGACTGTCCAGATGTTGAGCTTTGATGCTGTCGAAAAATGCACTCAGGAATTTTTCACCGTTATAGACGGCGACCACAAGGCTCAATAAAGGTTTGTCGGACATGCTTTCTCCGTTGTGTTCAGGGCAGGCCACCCATATTGGTGATACCATTCGTGCTGTATTATATCTGGTGGATACTAAAAACATATGCCTGGCGGGACAAAGATCCCGTCAGGCGGCAAATTAGCGTCACGCTGGCGAGATTCTTAACAGGAAATGTATGCATATTGTTCACACTGAAGCAGACGGCGGCAAAGGCGGACAGCCTCTGCGCATTATTAACGAATCGCTAGGGATGATTCAGCGTGGCCATCAGGTGACCATTCTTTGTCCGGAAACCGCGCCGCTGCATGCGCTGGCGCGTGATGCCGGGTTAACGGTTGTCACTATGCCGTTAAAGCGTAAGAACCTTAAAAACCTGCAGTTGCTGCGCCGCTGGCTGAAGGCTAACCGTCAGTCCATTGATGTCATCAATAGCCATAACTCTGCCGATACCTGGCTGGTGGCACTGGCGAACCTGACGCTCGCAAACCCGGTGCCGCTGGTGCGTACCCGCCATGCCTCAGGCGTGCCGCGTAATAACTGGACCACCCGCTGGCTGTTTCGCACCGCCTGCGCGCATATCGTAACGACTGGCGAAGCGCTGCGTCACCAGGTGGCGAATATTGGCGTACCGATGTCCCAGAGCACGTCGGTGCCAAGCGGCGTGGATACGCAGCGTTTCCGTCCGGGGGATAAGCACGAGGCGCGTGCGCACTGTGGGCTATCGCAGGATGACTTCTGGCTTGGCGTGGTATCGCACCTGCGTCCGAACAAAGGACACAGCGTTTTGCTGCGCGCGCTGGCGAAGATCGACAACCCGCACCTCAAACTGGCGATTGTCGGTGAAGGGCCGCATAAAGCGACGCTGGAGCAGGAGATTGTGGGTCTGGGGTTGCAGCAGCGCGTGGTGATGGCGGGGCATCGCAGCGACCCTGAACGCTGGTTCCCGGCCTTTGATATTGCGCTCAGCCCGTCTCACGATATGGAAGGTGTGCCGCAGGGCGTGCTGCAATCATTAGCCTCCCGCATTGCCACTATTGCCACTGACGCAGGTGGTACGGGAGATGCGGTGATTAATGGTCAGACGGGGATTTTGATCGCACAGCGCGATGAAAACGCGCTGTGCGATGCAATTGTGAAGCTCTGTGACGATGCCACCCTCCGCGAGACGCTGGCGCAGCAGGGGTATGATTACCTGAGCACCCACTTTACCCGCGAATGTATGCTGGACGCGATGGAGAAGGTTTTCTCCGATGCGGCTCAGCGCAGTAAATCGCGATAAAGCGCCTGCAGCTCTTTGGCCATTCTGTCCAGGGTATACGGTTCCGCTGTTGCGCGTGCGGCAGCGGAATAATCGACACCCTGATTGCGGCCTTTTAGCCATTGAGTGATGGCCTGCTGGTAACCTTCGCTATCCAGCGCGTCGCATACCCAGCCGTTTTTGCCCTCTTCAATCCACTCTGCAGCACCACAGCCGTGGCTGGTAAGCAGCGGCAGACCGCAGGCCAGCGCTTCCACGCAGACATTCGGGAACGGGTCGTAGAGCGTCGGCAGGATCAGGGCATCAGCCGTGCCGTAGACCTCACGGACATCTGCCACCGGGCCGAGGAAACGCACCCGTGACGCCACGCCCAGCGTTCGGGCGAGCTTTTCAAACTTACGCGCATGCTTATCGCGTCCGGCAACCAGCAGCCAGACGTCAGGATGAGGCACGATGGCGCGTAGCGCAGTGGCCACACCTTTACGGCTAAAGCCGGAGCCGACATACGCCAGAACCGGCGCATGCTGCGGGATACCGAGCGTATCGCGCTGCGACAGCGCGCGGACATCCGGGCTGAAATGCGCAGTATCCACGCCGTTGTATATCACCGTCAGCTTGTCATCCGACAGGGCAAAACGACGGGCGATATCATCGCGCACCATTTTCGAATTACAGATCACCTTGCGCAGCTGCGGATGGGTAAACATCTGTGCTTCCGCCTGCAAAATATAGCGGTGATAGCGGCTCAGCGACTGCGCCCAGCGCGCCAGTGGCGACAGAATGCGGCCATACTGCTCAAGCCAGGTGGCGTGAACGCCATCGCCTGCGCGGAAGATGGTTGCTCCCGGGATGCGCTCGTGGCTTTGCACAATATCGAACTGTGCGAAATGCGCGGCGGCTTCGGCGGCAAAACCAGATTCCCGCGCGATGCGGTTACGAAACGGTGGGTTCACCGTCAGCGTTTTCCAGCCGGAAGCATCTTCCCACTGGCGGGCGATCAGCGTGACGTCGAGCGACGTGTCCTGTGCCAGTACGTTCAGCGCACGGGAGACAAAACGCTCCGCACCACCGTTGGGGTTGTAAGTCTGTCGGACTATCGCCAGCTTCATGCAGGATTTTCCAGGAGCATTGTGTCGATGGCGCTCAGCACCTGCTGCGGCGTGATGGCCGTGATGCAGTCAGAGACACCGCCGTCGCCGCAACCCGCTTTACCGCACGGCTGGCAGGTAAACCCGGCAACGATCACGCGATAATTAACGCCCCACGGTGCCCATTTAATGGCTCCGGTTGGGCCGAAGATGGCAACGGTCGGCGTACCGACGGCACTCGCGAGGTGCATTGGCATGGAGTCCACGCCGAAGTAAACCCGCGCGTGTTTCATCAGTGCGCCCAGCTCTTTGAGATTCAGCTGACCGCTTAAATCAAACACCGGCTGGGTGAGTGCGGCACGCAACTCATCCATGTAGGCCTTCTCGTCTTTTGACGGTGCAGCGGAGAGGATAATCGGCAGGCCGCGAGCCGCCAGGTTATCGATGGTGGCCGCCAGCTTTTTGATATCCCAGGCCTTAAACATCCAGCGCGACGTTGGATGCACCAGAATATAGGATTTACTCTGGAGCCCGAATCCGGCCAGTTTTTCGGCGACAGACGCTTCCGCCGCGTCGCCCGGTACAAACAGGGTGTGCTTATCTTCATCGGACTGGGGGTGAATGCCGATCCGGCGCAGGGCATCCAGGTTCACCTCGACCATATGGCGGCTGTTGTCCTGAATCGCCGGGTAGAGCGTGGTGAAGGATTTCACCCAGCGACGGCGTGCCAGGCCACCGCGTTTATCAGGCCGAAAGCCCACGGAGACGCGCGGTTTCAGGCGACGCGCCAGACGTGCGCCGTGCCAGTGTTCGGTCAGGTTAATCAGTACATCGTACTGACGGCCTTTCAGGGTACTCAGCAGCGCACGGTAGAGACGGAATTGTTCAAACCAGCCCTTTTTACGCCAGTTGCGCCCAATGGTATGCACCTGGTCGATATGCGGGTGGCTGGTCAGCATCGCCTGCGTGTCGTCATAGACCAGCGCGTCAACTTCCACGTCCGGCCAGTTCTTTTTCAGCACGGTAAACACCGGCGAGGTAAGCAGAACGTCACCGTGGTGACGCAATTTAATGATCAGCACGCGCTTTGGTGGGCGCTCCGCTGAGAAAAAATCAGACATAGGCTCTCTCTGCTGCCAGCAAAGGCTCTAATTGCGCAAATACCGCAGCGGCACTGAGGTCGCTCAGCTGCGATGAATGTTCCGGGCGGCAGACATATTGATTTTTTCCGTAGCCGCCGATAAGACCCGGGTCCGTTGGGCCGTAAAGCGTAATATTAGGTCTGTCCAGCGCGGCCGTCAGGTGGCTTAAGCCCGTATCGACGGAAACCACTGCCGCGGCACCTGCCAGCTCTTGTGCCACGCCATCCAGCTTCATGCGCGGCAGAACGTCCACGTAATCAAACCCGTCTGCCAGGCGTCTGGCTCGTGCCTCTTCGTGCGGTGCACCCCACGGCAGTTTGATGCGCAGTCCCGCGTTGCCAAGCAGGCCAATCAGTTCGCGCCAGTGTGCTTCCGGCCAGTGTTTATCGTCCCGGGTGGTCGCGTGGAGAAAAATCAGATACGGCGCGTTGTCAGGCAGCGAACCGTGAAGAAAATGCTGAGAAATGGCGTAATCGCCCTGCATGTGTGGTTTCGCATAGCCGAGGCTTTTGGCAAACAGCTCGCGGGTGCGTTCCACGGCGTGCTGCTGTTTAGCAATATGGTGCCGACGGTTATAGAACAGGCTCGCCAGCGGCTCGCGGGCGGTTTGCCAGTCCATGCCGTGCTTTACGCCGCGCGCCAGACGCGTCACCAGCGCGGCGCTTTTGACCAGCCCCTGCGCGTCAATGATGGCATCGTAATGCTGAGCCTGTACCGCATCGCGGAAGGCTTTACGTTCAGCTTTAATCGGTGCGGAGAACCATGCTTTGCGCCAGCGGCGGATAGCCACCGGGATCACTCGGTCGACCGCTTCATGCCAGGTGGGGATCTGCGCGAAGCCTTCTTCCACCACCCAGTCAAAACGAATGCCGGGAATGGCCTGCATGGCATCCGTCAGCGAGGGCAGCGTATGCAGCACATCACCCATCGAAGAGGTTTTAACGATCAATACCCGCATTCGTTATCCTTCTTCGCTCAACAGCAGGTCGTTGAGTTCTTCCAGAACGCGTTGCGGCGTAATGTCGATCAGACTCTGGTGATAACCTTCAGCTGCATCGCCTTTACGCACTTTATGGTAGCCAGTGATCAGGCGAATGACGCGCGCTTTATTCGACAGCGGCGGCGTAAAGTCCGGGCTACTTGGGCCGTACAGCGCAACCAGCGGGCGGTTTAGCGCGGCGGCAACGTGCATCAGGCCGGAGTCGTTGGTGACCACGGCTTTACAGGCGGCAATCAGGATCACCGCTTGCTCCAGCTGGGTTTCCCCCGCCAGATTGCGGCACCAGGCTTGTTGTTCGGTACTGAGTGCGGCAAGGATTTCGTTGCCCGCCTCGTGGTCTTTCGCCGAACCGAACAGCACAATCTGGTAGCCTTCGTCGATCAGCTGCTTCGCCAGTTCGGCGTAGTGATAGTGCGGCCAGCGTTTTGCCGGGCCGAACTCTGCGCCAGGGCAGAAACCGATCATTGGGCGTTCAGACGAAATGCCAAATGCATTACAGGTCTGGGATTTCTCACCCTCGTGAACCTGTAGCTGCGGCCACAGAAGCGGCTGCGGCAGGTCTTTCGCGCTGCGCATCACGCCTTTGTCGTAGGCCAGCGCCACGTAGCGTTCCACCATCAGCGGCCAGGCGGCTTTATCCAGCACGCGCGCGTCGTTCAGCAGGCCGTAACGCATTTCACCGCGCCAGCCAGTGCGATGCGGTACGCCGGCAAAGAAGGGCACTAAGGCCGATTTGAAGGAGTTAGGCAGCACGTAAGCGCGGTCGTAGCGCTTGTCACGCAGGCTATGGCCGAGCTTGCGGCGTTCGCCGATTTCCAGCGCCCCGTGGCCGAGCGGCATCGGGATCGCCTCATTCACTTCCGGCATCCGCGATAAAAGCGGACGGCACCACGCGGGTGCCATCACGTCGATTATCGCCTGGGGATAGCGCGCCTTGAGCGTGCGATAGAGACTTTGCGACATCATCATGTCGCCCACCCAGGACGGGCCAACCACCAGTATTCTCATCGGTTGCTTGCCTTACACGTTGCGGTTCAGCCAGGCCATATATTCCGTTACGCCTTCGGCAACGGTCTTGAACGGCTTGTCGTAGCCCGCAGCACGCAGGTTGGTCAGATCGGCCTGCGTGAATGCCTGGTAGCGGCCTTTCAGTTTATCCGGGAATGGAATGTACTCAATGCTGCCTTTCTTGTGGTATGCCAGCGTTGCGTCAGCCACCGCCTGGAAGGATTCCGCGCGGCCTGTGCCCAGGTTGAAGATGCCGGAGACGCCGTTTTCCCAGAACCACAGGTTCACGGCGGCAACGTCACCGACGTAGACGAAGTCACGCTTAAAGCTGTCGCTGCCTTCGAACAGTTTCGGACTTTCGCCATTATTCAGCTGGGTGTTCAGGTGGAATGCCACGCTTGCCATGCTGCCTTTGTGACCTTCACGCGGCCCGTAAACGTTGAAGTAACGGAAGCCGACAATCTGGGAGTTCGCTTCTGGCAGCACCTGACGCACGTACTCGTCGAACAGGAATTTAGAGTAACCGTAGACGTTCAGCGGTTGTTCATATTCGCGGGATTCGATGAAGTCAGAGGTACGACCGCCATAAGTTGCCGCAGAAGAGGCGTACAGGAACGGAATTTCACGCTCCAGGCAGTAGTGCAGGATCTCTTTGGAGTACTGATAGTTGTTGTCCATCATGTACTTGCCATCCCACTCGGTGGTGGAAGAGCATGCACCTTCATGGAAGATAGCTTCGATCTCGCCGAACTCTTCACCTGCCATAATCTGGATAAGGAAGTCTTCTTTATCCATGTAGTCAGCAATGTTCAGATCCACCAGGTTTACAAATTTGGTGCCGTCTTTCAGGTTGTCCACCACCAGGATGTCGGTGATGCCTTTGTCATTGAGAGCCTTAACAATATTGCTGCCGATAAAGCCCGCGCCGCCGGTAACGATAATCATAACTGTAACCTTTGAAGTGTGGAGTCCGGGGACAATCCCGGACGCTAATGTTTCTATCATATCATTAGTATGGCGACCCTACAGCCATTCACCGACATACACTTCATCCTTCACGCCGCCTCGGCGTTGGCTGCGTTCAGAAACCCCGGTCACATAGTTATCTATGCTCCCGGGGATTTCTTCTCTTGCCGCCTTGATGCAACGTGAATGATTTTGTGTATGTGTAAAAAGACTACACGTGATTTATGCTGCAAAAACGAGAAGAGATAATGTGTCATCTCGTCATGAACTATAGGTTTGGGTAATATGTGCCGAAATTTGCCGAGTCTGGAGAATTGCAATGCGTGGTGATTTTTACAAACAGTTAAACAACGACCTGGACACCGCACGTGCGGAAGGGTTGTTCAAGGAAGAGCGGATTATCACGTCTGCTCAGCAGGCGGACATCACTGTTGCCGATGGCAGCCATGTGATCAACTTTTGTGCGAACAACTACTTAGGTCTTGCGAATCACCCTGAGCTGATTGCCGCTGCCAAAAACGGTATGGACACCCACGGTTTTGGTATGGCCTCCGTGCGCTTTATTTGCGGTACGCAGGACAGCCACAAGCAGCTTGAGAAAAAGCTGGCGAATTTCTTAGGTATGGAAGATGCCATTCTGTACTCCTCCTGCTTCGACGCCAACGGCGGTCTGTTTGAGACCCTGCTCGGCGCAGAAGATGCGATTATCTCCGACGCCCTGAACCACGCCTCCATCATCGACGGCGTGCGTCTGTGTAAAGCGAAGCGCTTCCGCTATGCCAACAACGATATGGCTGAGCTGGAAGCACGTCTGAAAGAAGCGCGTGAAGCCGGTGCTCGTCATGTTCTGATTGCCACCGACGGCGTGTTCTCGATGGACGGCGTGATTGCCAACCTGAAAGGCGTATGCGATCTGGCCGATAAATACGATGCGCTGGTGATGGTCGATGATTCTCACGCTGTGGGCTTTGTTGGCGAAAATGGCCGTGGTTCCCACGAATACTGTGACGTGATGGGCCGTGTGGACATCATCACCGGTACGTTGGGCAAAGCGCTCGGCGGCGCGTCTGGTGGCTATACCGCCGCGCGCAAAGAGGTAGTTGAGTGGCTGCGCCAGCGCTCCCGTCCGTACCTGTTCTCCAACTCCCTGGCTCCGGCCATCGTTTCCGCCTCCATCAAAGTGCTGGAGATGGTGGAGTCAGGCGCTGAGCTGCGCGACCGTCTGTGGTCAAACGCGCGTCTGTTCCGTGAAAAAATGAGCGCCGCAGGTTTTACCCTGGCCGGTGCTGACCACGCGATCATTCCGGTGATGCTGGGCGATGCAGTGGTAGCGCAGAACTTTGCCCGCGAGCTGCAGAAAGAAGGGATTTACGTTACCGGGTTCTTCTTCCCGGTGGTACCAAAAGGTCAGGCGCGTATCCGCACCCAGATGTCTGCGGCGCATTCGCCTGAACAAATTGAACGTGCGGTGGAAGCCTTTACCCGCATCGGCAAACAGCTGGGCGTAATTGCCTGAGGACGTGTGATGAAAGCGTTATCCAAACTGAAAGCGGAAGAAGGGATTTGGATGACCGACGTGCCGGAGCCGGAAGTCGGTCATAACGATCTGCTGATCAAAATTCGTAAAACCGCCATTTGCGGCACTGACGTTCATATCTACAACTGGGATCAGTGGTCACAGAAAACCATTCCGGTACCCATGGTGGTTGGTCACGAATATGTCGGCGAAGTGGTCGGTATTGGCCAGGAAGTGAAAGGTTTTAAAATTGGCGACCGCGTCTCCGGTGAAGGCCATATTACCTGCGGCCACTGCCGTAACTGCCGTGGCGGACGCACGCACCTGTGCCGTAACACCATCGGCGTGGGCGTCAACCGTCCTGGCTGCTTCGCGGAATATCTGGTGATCCCGGCATTCAACGCGTTCAAAATCCCGGACAACATTTCTGACGATCTGGCGTCCATCTTTGACCCGTTTGGTAACGCGGTACACACGGCTCTCTCCTTCGATCTGGTCGGCGAAGACGTGCTGGTTTCCGGCGCAGGCCCAATTGGTATTATGGCAGCAGCGGTCGCGAAGCACGTGGGCGCGCGTAATGTTGTGATTACTGATGTGAATGAATACCGTCTGTCCCTGGCGCGCAAAATGGGCGTAACCCGCGCGGTCGATGTCTCTAGAGAAAGCCTGAGTGATGTAATGGAAGAGTTGGGCATGACCGAAGGTTTTGACGTTGGTCTGGAGATGTCCGGCGCGCCACCGGCGTTCCGCACCATGCTCGATACCATGAACCACGGTGGCCGTATTGCGATGCTGGGTATCCCACCGTCAGATATGTCCATCGACTGGAATAAAGTCATCTTTAAGGGGCTGTTCATCAAAGGTATCTATGGCCGTGAGATGTTCGAAACCTGGTACAAGATGGCCGCGCTGATCCAGTCCGGCCTGGATCTGTCGCCGATTATTACTCATCGTTTCTCCATCGATGAGTTCCAGAAAGGCTTTGACGCGATGCGTTCCGGTCAGTCCGGGAAAGTTATCCTGAACTGGGATTAAACCTGCCTCCAGGCACCCGCGCCGACGGGTGCCTTTACGCTTTTTAGCGGTTTGACTTTCCAGGGGTTACTTGTTAACTTCTGGCGAATTTTTCTCCATTTTGTCTTCTCCGCACGTTCATTCTTGCAGTCATAATGATTACGTCAGGAAAGATTTTTGTCAGTCTAATCAGGTCATTATGTCCACACTGTTTTCGCAAAAGTTGGTTGATACCCCTTCAAGGCTTGCCGCTTTTTTTACTGTGGTAATTTCCCTGCTAATAATCATTGGTGTTAATATTATTAACGCCAAATATAATGCGGTGATTAACCGAACGCTGGTATTTCTGCTGATATTACTGACGCTCAAATGTCTTAATAACAAATTAATCAGAAATATACTGGCGGCTGTTTTACTCATTCCGATCGCAGCGGATATTACGCTGCAGTTATATGCATGGAATAATTTCGACTCAGCGTTTAGTTATGGATTTGCGTTAAGTGTGCTCAATACCACGCCGGGTGAAGCCAGTTCGATGCTCGGGTTGTACTGGCGTGACTGCCTGACGTTTGTCGCGCTGTCCGCGCTGTTTATTTATACCGCGAATACAGGAATGTGGCCTGTTGCACCCCGTTTTCGTCGCTGGCCTGCTATTGCGCTGGCCGTGACGTTGCTTGCTTTTTATGGCCAGGCGCTGCAGCACCAACTCAGGAAAAGCAGCGTTGAGAGCCTGGCGCAGCGTGTGGTTCAGGCGACGCCTGTCAGCACGGCAAAAGTCTTTATGCAGGCGATTGAAGATAACGCGGTGGTGGCCAATATCGGCAACAATATTCCTGATTACAAACTCACCCTGTCGGATACCGGTATCGACAACTATGTGCTGATCATCGGTGAGTCCGAGCGTACGGCAAATATGGGTATCTATGGTTATCAACGCGATACCACACCTGAGTTGGTGAAATACCAGTCGCAGCTTTTACTGTTCCGCAATGCCGTAACGCCTGCCCCTGTCACGATCATGGCGGTGCCATTAGCCATGACGGCGGATACGGTAGGTGCGCGCGATCCCCGTAATTATGGCGATAACGTCATTAATATCGCCAATAAAGCAGGGTATGACACCTACTGGTTTAGCCGTCAGGGCAAAGGCGGTGCGCATAATAACGTTATCACCGGTATTGCCATGAATACCAAACAGCATGAGTGGGTGGAAGGGGGATACGATGAAGACCTGCTGCCCTTGCTGGGCGATGCACTGAAGAAACCGGGCAAAAAAATCATCGTATTGCATTTAAATGGTAGCCATGAACCGGCCTGCCGACGTTTCCCGGCTAATCAGGCGGTGTTAACCGGAGGGAGCGAGGCTGATGATTGCTATGACAACTCCGTGCGGTACACAGATACGGTGATGGGCAAAGTGTTTAACATGCTGGAAAGCTCACGTTCATCGGTAATGTATTTCTCCGATCATGGCCTGATTCGCGACCCGCAGCGTGCAGTGGTTTACTCCCACGGGAATGTCAATCCGCCGAGAGAGGCTCTGCATATTCCCGTGTTTATCTGGTATGGGCATCAGGTTGATTCTGCTCATAAATATACCGGAGACTACAATACCGTCTGGTCGGCTGATGATGTTAATACCCTCGCGGAACTGTGGCTTGGGATCCATCGCCAGGGAGAGCCTGTTCACACTGTACAGTCCTGGCTTGCCGGTTATGATAAAAATGTGTCCGTGCTGGACACGACAGGTAAGTCCTATGAGTGGCGCAATATTCGTTAACACAGACGCGATAAACTTGTTTTTAGCGGTGTGTTAGCCTGCGATGTCTTCTGGTAAATGGAATCATGATGATTAGTGTAAAACGAGATAAGGTCCAGTTTGCGTTATTGCAATTACTCTTTGGACTGTGCGTGATAGCTTTCGGCTGTGTTGTCGTTTCTCCCAATCTTTCTGCCAAAATTTTGGGTGTGGCAGGTATTACTGCGCTAGTGATTTTCCTGCTGGATCTCAGGAACTTCAAAAAGAATGATGCATTTTGGCTCTGTCTTGTGCTGCTGGTCATCGGCATCTGCGATCTGGTGTGGTATCGGATGTATAAGGTGGATAACAGCACGGCGATAAACTCATATCGGGCATACCTTGAAGTGGGGAAAATATTGCTGTTTGGTGCGTTCTCTATCTTCGTCTTTGTGAACAGACATCAGATAAAAATAGGCAACAATACAATTCATATGTTGCTGGCCATTGCCTTACAGATAATGATTGTTATCTATGCAGGTTATCAGTACCTCTTCCTTAAAGACGCAAGGGTGGCGCTGTCTCTGGCTGGAGGGGCTGATGCGACAGGGGCCGCCTATACAATTGCTTTCATCTCCTTCTATACCATACTGGTTCTGCAGCACAGCTCATCCAGATGGAAAGAGTTTTTCATCCTGGGCCATTTTTTCGTGACCTTCCTGGTGTTAGTCGCGACAGAAACACGGGCCGCTATTTTGACCTATCCCATTATTTTCTTTGGTCTGCTGGTGGTTAAACTCTATAAGGAAAAGCATATTCCCTGGAAAGGTGTCGCTGTTTTTCTGATCGCATTACTGGCGGGTGCGTTTATGATGAAAAATAGTTTGCAACAACGATATAACGACCTCAACAGCGATATCGTGGCCTATGATAAGAACAACAGCGTAACGTCTGTAGGGGCGCGTTTTGCCATGTGGAAAACAGGGCTTGCAGCTGCTAAAGATAACTACC
Source organism: Enterobacter sp. LM3 (assembly GCF_046622475.1). Classification (NCBI taxonomy): domain Bacteria; kingdom Pseudomonadati; phylum Pseudomonadota; class Gammaproteobacteria; order Enterobacterales; family Enterobacteriaceae; genus Enterobacter; species Enterobacter sp. LM3. The sequence goes on from NZ_JBJURN010000012.1 coordinate 46,329, forward strand.
TGTGGCAGTCAACTGATGAACGTAATGCAAAAATAGTGGCTGAAGTAAAACGTGATCCGAGTCTGAGTGGTGCGCTGGATCATATGCAAGGCCATCTACATAATGAAGTGGTAGAAACACTGTCCTTAAAAGGCCCGTCAGGATTAATTCTGTATATTCTGTTTGTGATATCACTTGGCTGGTATGCATTGCGGAAACAAAAAAGCATTATTCTTTTCGCGTTCCTGGTCTCGATAATTATGTTCGGGCTGAGCGGTGTGATGCTTTATTCAAAAACAACACCTGTTGCCTGGATGCTTACACTGATAATGTCGATTGTTTTCCTGGAACAGAACAAACACCGCACGGTCATTAAGTAACCATTTTGATTCTCCACCGGGAAAAAGGTATTCTCCTGGTGGAGAAATGTCATTTACCAGACGAGCACGCCATGAACGAACTGATTTCAGTAATCATCACCACTTACAACAGAGAGGACTTACTGGAACGTGCCATTCGTTCAGTTATTGCTCAGACGTACTCTGCGGTAGAATTGGTTATTGTTGATGATTGTTCTGACGAAAAAACTGCGCAGCTCATCGAGCAGATGAGAGCGGAGTGTGACGCGCGTTTTGTCCATTTCACCTATGAACGTAATGAAAAGAACAGCGGTTCTAACTTCAGCCGGAACCGGGGTTATGCGCTCTCGCACGGGGTGTTTGTAACGGGTCTGGATGATGATGACTATTTCCTGCCAGAACGCCTGACAAAGCTCGCCGAGCGCTACGATGACAACTATGCCTTCGTGACGGATACCCCTGCCAGACTGGACAAAACCCACCGTACCTACCCGGACACAGATGATAAAAGAATCATCGAGTTACAGGATATTCTGTGTGAAAACGTGGTGGGTAATCAGGTACTGACGACCAAAGAAAAGCTGTTAGGTGTGGGCGGGTTTTCCCCTGAGATCAAACAGCAACAGGATCGTGATGTCTGGATTAAATTGATCCTTAAATATGGCCCTGGTATTAAATACAGTTTCAGTACGGCAATGGTGGATGCTGAACACGGCAGTAACCGAATTACGTCGCAAATTAAAAAGTATAATGCGTACCGTAAGCTCTATTTTAAATATCGTCAGCATATGTCTGAAGTTACGCGCAGTAATAACCTTTTTCAGCTCATGTCGTTCCGGGGGTTTAAATCGACGCGCATGAACTGCTTATTACGCGGGCATAAAAAAGACGCCAAGTTAAAAATGAAACTGTTTCGCCGTACGTTAAAAGAGCTGTTCTGAGTTTGATAAGGTGAAATGATGAATCTCAATGTAACGAATAAGCTCATCAAGAAAACCCGTCGCTGGCACAAAAAAACGGGTTTTTCTCTTTTTCAGCGTGCGGCCAGCCATTTTGAGCAGAAGAAAAAAGAGACGATTTTTAGCGTTATTGACGATCTGAAGGTCCAGCCTGATGCTGCAGACGCAGCGGAACCGGCGCAATCGCGTATTATCTGGATCTGTTGGTTCCAGGGGCTTGATAGCGCACCCGGGCTGGTGAAGCGTTGCATTGCTTCCGTGCAGCGTAATGCGCCAGAAGCGCAGGTCATTATCCTGACGGATGAGAACATCCCTGACTATCTCACCCTCCCGGAACATATCAAAACCAAATACCAGGCCGGGCTTATCAGTAAGGCGCAATATTCCGATATTGTTCGTTGTTCATTACTGTATCAGTACGGGGGGATCTGGATGGATGCCACCGTATTTATGACGAAGCCGGTACCGGAGTCGTTCTATGAAAATGCCTTCTCATCACTGCGTTTTGATTCACCTGAAAATGCGCTGAGTCAGGGTTACTGGACGGCCTATTTTCTTGCTGCCCGGAAGGGGAATTCGCTGGTGAAGCTGGTTCGGGATATCCTGTATCGCTACTGGCAGCACCACAATTCTCTGATTGAATACTTCCTCATTGATTACAGCTTCTTGTATGCACGTGAGAGGTATCCGCAGCTTCGCCAGGTGATGGATCGACAGCCGGTCACCGGGAATAACCGCTTTTTGATCCGCCAGTACATCTCGGCTAAACCCGACAGGGCGGCAATGGTGGTGCTGAATAATGATCCTGTAGGCATTTATAAGCTTTCGCACAAAGAACAATACCGCACTTCGGACAACGGTCAGCCAACGGTTTATAGCCAGATCCTGGACGGTTCCTTCCATCCTGAGTGACAAAAAAGCCACCTTAACGGTGGCTTGTTGCTATCAGGGTTTTTTACCCCATCCCTGCCATTGATGCTGGACGTATTTCACCAGCGTGCTTTCACTGATGCTTTCGCCAATAACGGAGAAGAAACGGGTCGCGTAGACTGGTTCAGGCGGTTTTTTCGGCAAGCAGCTCTTCACACCACGGAACGGGTTACGTGGTGCTGTGGGGACGGGTTGCCCCAGATTCGGCGTCGACGTATCAACCTGCGGTTCATTCAGCAGATCGCCCGGACGCACCAGGGTGATATCGGACGGCAGGGTTGGCAACATTTGTTGCAGAACGCGAACGGTAGACGGATGCGGGTGGCCGATGGCAATTGCCGAGCCATTGCGCCGGGCCAGTTGCACGGCACGATTGAACTGCATGCGGATGTCCGCTTCGTTCTGGGTATCATCCAGGAACACCTTGCGCTTAATCACCTTCACGCCTGTCCCCTGCGCGGCACGCATGGCCTGGCTGTTGCCGATGGTCATACTGTCCAGGAAATAGAGGTTATAGCGCTCCAGCGCCTGCATCACTTTCAACATGCCAAACAGGCTGGATGTCATCGCGCTGCCCATGTGGTTGTTCAGGCCCACGGCATACGGAACTTTATTGTAAGCGTCGCGGATGATGCGATCGATTTCATCGCTGCTCATCTCCGGGCGCAGGGTGTCTTTTTCCAGCGGTTGTTTGCTGAGCGGAGCCATTGGCAGATGGATAAGCACCTGATGGCCGCTGTTGTGGGCTTTGGTCGCCATCTCACGCGCATGTGGTGCATTAGGGAGAACGGCGACAGAGATGGCTGACGGCATCGCCAGCACCTGGTTTTCTGTTTGCGGACGATAACCGAAGTCATCAATCACAATGGCGAGTTTACCCGCGTATACCGGTGCAGCCAGCGCCAGTGCGCTGGCGACGGAGAGCATAATTCGACGAAATTGAAGCAAAGCTTATCTTCCCAACCACGGTTGTGGATTGACCGCCTGACCCTGACGACGAATTTCGAAATAGAGTGACGGGCGGCCCTGACCGCCACTGCTGCCCACAAGGGCGATGGGTTGGCCGGCGCGTACCTGAGTGCCCACGCTGACCAGTGCACTCTGGTTGTAACCGTAAAGACTCATATCACCTTTACCGTGCTCAACCACCACCACAAGCCCGTAGCCCTGCAGCCAGTCGGCCAGGATCACGCGGCCATCGGCGATGGCTTTCACTTCGCTACCTTCAGACGCACCGATAACTATCCCTTTCCAACGTAGTTCACCCTGCAGCTGTTCGCCATAACGATGCAGAATAGAACCGCGAACGGGCCAGAAAGCCTGACCATTAGGTGAGCCCAGGCCGCCGGTACGCGACATCAGGGAACGTTCGCTTTCACTTGGTTTGTAGGTGGTCCCTTTGCGGGAGGCTTCCTGCTGTTTGTCGCGAACAGCCTGTGCATCACGGGCTTCTTTTTCGGCGCGCGCTTTGGCCGCCGCTTCCGCACGCGCAATGCTGTTGCGCAGCCTGGATTCGTTGGCGCGCATTTCGCTTAACTGGCTCTGGCCTTCCTGAATGGAGGACTCCAGGCCGGAAAGCGTTTTCTTACGCTCGTTACGTGCCTGCTCAAGCTTCGCCTGCTGCGCCTGTTGATCGTAGAGCAGCGTCTGCTGCTGGCTCTGCTTCTCTTCCAGCTCGGCTTTTTGGGTGGTGACTTCTTCGCGGGTCTGTTTCAGCTGCGCGATCGTCTCCTGACGCGCCTGGTTCAGATAACCAAAGTAAGCCTGCAAACGCTGGCCGCGCTGGCTCTCTTCGCCGCTCAGGATTAACTGCAGACCGGTGTGTTCACCCTGGCGGAAAGCGGCATCAAGCTGCGCGGCAAGATTGCGTTCCTGCGCATCACGCTGGCGTTCCAGTTTGGCAATCGACGCGTTCATATCGTCGATCTGTTTATTCAACTGGGCGAGCGTGTTCTGCGTTTCACGGAGCTTACGCGCGGCGGCGGAGATGGCCTCTTCCTGCTGCTTAAGCTGCGCAAGGAGTGAGGAGCGCTGCTGCTGCTGCTGGCGTACCGCCCGCTCTTTGGCGGCGATATCGGCCTGAATGGATTTTAGCTGGTCGCGATCGTCCGCGTGGGCGGATGCGGCGCACAGCAATACGCCAGCGCTGAGTGCGCTGGCGTAAAGCAAAGGCCTGACTGATAACCTAAGCGGCTTCACGGCCCATGTGATTGAAAAAATCGCCTTTCCCCTCATGGGGATCGATTATTTCACGATGAACAGCGGCTTGCCAGTCATCTCTTCAGGGATTTCCATACCCATCAGCGTCAACATAGTTGGCGCGATGTCGGAAAGCTTGCCGCCTTCCACCGCTTTCAGGGCTTTATCACCCACATAAATCAGCGGAACAGGCAGGTTGGTATGGGCAGTGTGTGCCTGACCGGTTGCCGGGTCGCGCATCTGTTCGGCGTTACCGTGGTCAGCGGTGATCAGCAGCTGGCCGCCAACGGATTCAACCGCTTTTGCTACCTGCTCAACACAGTGATCCAGCGCTTCAACGGCTTTAACTGCGGCTTCCATCACGCCGGTATGACCAACCATATCGCCATTCGGATAGTTACAGATGATGGTGTCATACTTGCCGCTTTCGATTGCCGCCACCAGTTTTTCGGTCAGCTCGGCAGAGCTCATTTCTGGCTGCAGATCGTAGGTCGCCACTTTTGGAGAGTTAATCAGAATGCGATCTTCGCCTTTGAACGGCTCTTCTACACCGCCGTTAAAGAAGAAGGTGACGTGCGCGTATTTCTCGGTTTCGGAAATACGCAGCTGCGTTTTATCGTTCTTCGCCATCCATTCGCCGAAGGTGTTTGCCAGCGACGCGGGTGGGTAAGCGCACGGAGCTTTAATGTCTGCTGCGTATTCAGTCAGCTGGATGAAGTCGAGTTTCACCACTTTTTTACGGGTGAAACCGTCGAAATCGCTATTTACGAATGCGCGGGTGATTTCACGCGCGCGGTCAGCACGGAAGTTCATGAAGATCAGCGCATCGCCATCTTCCATTGCGGCATCGGCCTGACCTTCAGCACGAATAACGGTCGCTTTCACGAATTCGTCGTTTTCATCACGTGCGTAAGCCGCTTCCAGACCTGCAACGGCAGTCGCAAACTGGAATTCACCTTTTGCCAGCGTCATCAGGTCATAGGCCTGTTCAACGCGATCCCAGCGGTTGTCGCGATCCATTGCGTAGTAGCGGCCAATGATGGACGCCACACGGCCTTTACCCAGTGCAGCAAACTTATCTTCGAAGGCTTTCAGTGAACCTTCTGCGCTACGTGGTGGCGTATCGCGGCCATCCAGGAATGCATGCAAATAGATTTTTTCAGCACCGCGTTCTGCTGCCAGCTCAACCATTGCCATGATGTGATCTTCGTGGCTGTGAACGCCGCCAGCGGAGAGCAAGCCCATGATGTGTACAGCTTTACCCGCAGTAACGGCTTTATCCACTGCACCAGACAGCACCGGGTTGGCGAAGAACGCTCGTTCTTTGATTTCAACGTCCAGACGGGTCAGATCCTGATAGACGATACGACCTGCGCCCAGGTTAACGTGACCGACTTCGGAGTTACCCATCTGGCGATCCGGCAGACCCACTTCCAGGCCCGACGCATCAATCAGGGTATGGGGACGTTTTGCCCACAGTGCATCCATGACCGGGGTTTTGGCGTTGAAAATGGCGTTATCCTGCTGATCTTCGCGGTAGCCATAGCCATCCAGAATCACCAGTACCATAGGTTTTTTAGAAACCGACATTGCGACAACCTCATGCTCAAGAGACAAAAAATTTGCGTAATTTTACTACAGCTGAATCGATAAAATAGCCGCAGAAGATCAAAGAATGCGTAGGGGCAAGGCAGTTCCCCGGTTATTTTGAGGCTTTTTTTTCGTGGCATGCCGCAGAAAATGGATTAGCTTATTGTCGCTGGCTGTATTTGCCACAACGCACAGGTATACTCCTGTCCTGGTTTTTTTAATCACTTAGTCGGGAGTTGTTACCCCCCATGCAAGAAATTATGCAATTTGTTAGCCGCCACCCGGTTCTGAGCATCGCGTGGATTGGCCTGCTGGCCGCTGTCCTGTTCACCACCTTTAAGGGGCTGACGTCTAAAATTAAGGTGATCACCCGTGGTGAAGCGACGCGTATGATCAACAAAGAAGAGGCGGTGATTGTCGATCTGCGTCAGCGTGACGATTTCCGCAAAGGTCACATTGCAGGTGCTATCAACCTGCTGCCTGCTGAAATCAAAGCGAACAACATCGGTGAGCTGGATAAGCATAAAGCCCAGCCAATTATCGTTGTGGACGGTACCGGTATGCAGGCGCAGGAATCTGCCAGCGCGCTCCATAAAGCAGGCTTCGAAAACGTCTCTGTACTGAAAGAAGGCATTTCCGGCTGGAGCGGGGAAAACCTTCCTCTGGTTCGCGGTAAATAAGGAGTTCAGTGATGGCCAATATTGAGATCTACACCAAAGCGACCTGCCCGTTCTGCCACCGTGCGAAAGCACTGCTGAACAGCAAAGGCGTAACGTTCCAGGAATTGCCGATCGATGGTGACGCAACAAAACGCGAAGAGATGATTCAACGTAGTGGTCGCACGACGGTTCCGCAGATTTTTATTGATGCGCAGCACATTGGCGGCTGTGATGACTTGTATGCGCTCGACGCGCGTGGTGGACTCGATCCCCTGCTGCGCTAAGAGACTTTAGGACAATTAAAAAGGGTTTTTCCATGTCAGAACAAAACAACACCGAAATGACTTTCCAGATCCAGCGCATCTACACCAAGGATGTCTCTTTCGAAGCGCCAAATGCGCCACACGTTTTCCAGAAAGATTGGCAGCCAGAGGTTAAACTTGATCTTGATACCGCATCCACTCAGCTGGCGGATGATGTGTACGAAGTCGTACTGCGTGTGACCGTTACTGCTTCTCTGGGCGAAGAAACTGCATTCCTGTGCGAAGTACAACAGGGTGGCATCTTCTCCATCGGTGGCATCGAAGGTAACCAGATGGCGCATTGCCTGGGTGCATACTGCCCGAACATCCTGTTCCCGTATGCGCGTGAATGCATCACCAGCCTGGTTTCTCGCGGTACTTTCCCGCAACTGAACCTGGCACCTGTAAACTTTGATGCGCTGTTCATGAACTATCTGCAGCAGCAGGCTGGCGAAGGTGCTGAACAACATCAGGATGCCTGATGAGCACTGTTAATGCGTCAATGACTGTGATCGGTGCCGGTTCATACGGCACCGCTCTTGCCATCACGCTGGCAAGAAATGGTCACGACGTGGTCCTGTGGGGCCACGACCCTAAACATGTCGCGACGTTGCAACACGACCGCTGCAACGTGGCGTTTCTCCCGGACGTTCCGTTCCCTGACTCTCTGCACCTGGAAAGCGACCTTGCGACCGCGCTGGCGGCCAGTCGCAATATTCTGATTGTGGTGCCGAGCCATGTGTTTGGCGAAGTCCTGCGTCAGATTAAGCCGCTGATGCGCCCGGATGCGCGCATTGTGTGGGCGACGAAAGGGCTGGAAGCCGAAACGGGACGCCTGTTGCAGGACGTTGCTCGTGAAGCGCTGGGCGATGCCATTCCGCTGGCCGTTATTTCCGGACCGACGTTTGCTAAAGAGCTGGCTGCCGGCCTGCCGACGGCAATCTCGCTGGCATCAACCGACCCGACTTTCTCTGACGATCTTCAGCATCTGCTGCACTGCGGCAAGAGCTTCCGTGTCTACAGCAACCCCGATTTTATCGGTGTGCAGTTGGGCGGTGCGGTGAAGAACGTGATTGCTATTGGTGCCGGGATGTCAGACGGTATTGGTTTTGGCGCGAATGCACGTACGGCGCTGATCACCCGTGGGTTGACCGAGATGTCCCGTCTTGGTGCGGCGCTGGGCGCTGACCCGGCCACCTTTATGGGGATGGCTGGTCTGGGCGATTTGGTGCTGACCTGTACCGACAACCAGTCGCGTAACCGCCGTTTTGGCATGATGCTCGGACAGGGCATGGATGTGAAAGGCGCGCAGGAGAAGATTGGTCAGGTGGTTGAAGGCTACCGCAATACCAAAGAAGTCCGCGAATTGGCACACCGTTTTGGTGTCGAAATGCCAATAACCGAGGAAATTTATCAGGTATTGTATTGCGGAAAAAATGCGCGCGAGGCAGCATTGACCTTATTAGGTCGTGCGCGCAAGGACGAGCGCAGCAGCAACTAGTCGCAGGGATCCTTGTTAGCTATATGACCCAGCCAGCGCAGAACTGGCTGGTCATTAACATATCGTCTGGAGTATGCAATGCCGTGTGAAGAACTGGATATCGTCTGGAACAATATTAAAGCCGAAGCCCGGGCTTTGGCCGACTGCGAGCCTATGCTGGCCAGCTTCTATCACGCGACGCTACTCAAGCACGAAAACCTCGGCAGCGCCCTGAGCTATATGCTCGCCAACAAACTGGCTTCCTCCATCATGCCTGCTATCGCTATTCGTGAAGTGGTGGAAGAGGCCTACGCCGCAGACCCTGAAATGATCGCCTCCGCTGCCTGCGATATTCAGGCCGTGCGCACGCGTGACCCGGCAGTGGATAAATACTCCACGCCGCTGCTGTATCTGAAAGGTTTCCACGCCTTACAGGCTTATCGCATCGGCCACTGGCTGTGGAACGAAGGCCGCCGCGCGCTGGCTATCTTCCTGCAAAACCAGGTTTCCGTCACCTTCCAGGTGGATATTCACCCTGCAGCGAAAATTGGCCGTGGGATCATGCTCGACCACGCCACCGGTATTGTGGTCGGTGAAACGGCGGTGATTGAAGATGACGTCTCAATTCTGCAGTCGGTCACGTTGGGCGGTACCGGTAAAACCAGCGGCGATCGTCATCCGAAAATTCGTGAAGGGGTGATGATTGGTGCGGGGGCGAAAATCCTCGGCAATATCGAAGTCGGACGCGGCGCGAAGATCGGCGCGGGTTCCGTGGTACTGCAGCCCGTTCCACCGCACACGACTGTCGCGGGTGTACCGGCGCGTATTGTCGGCAAGCCAGACAGCGATAAACCGTCGATGGATATGGATCAGCACTTCAATGGTATTCGCCATACCTTTGAATACGGCGACGGTATTTGAGAACACGCCTGAGGCGCTGCAATCGTATCGATTAACGCAGCGCCACCCGAGAAATTAGCTGCGTAGTACCGCGCCAGGGTAACCCAACTGACGCCATGCTTCATACACGACGACCGACACCGCATTTGACAGGTTCATACTGCGGCTGTCCGGCATCATCGGGATCCGGATTTTTTGTTCCGCGGGCAGGGCGTCCAGAATGGTTGCTGGCAGACCACGGGTTTCCGGGCCAAACATCAGATAATCACCGTCCTGATAGCTTACGGCGCTGTGTGCTGGCGTGCCTTTAGTGGTCAGGGCGAACATGCGCTGCGGTTTCTCTGCTTCCAGAAATGCGGCGTAATCGTGATGACGAACCACGGCAGTAAATTCATGATAATCCAGCCCCGCGCGGCGCAGACGTTTGTCGTCCCACGCAAACCCCATCGGCTCGATGATATGCAGGCGAAACCCGGTGTTGGCGCACAGGCGAATGATATTGCCGGTGTTCGGTGGAATTTCTGGTTCGAATAAAACGATGTTAAGCATGCTGCCCCCTTAATTGCGCGGGCAGCATAGCACTTTCATTACGCTGCGTCCCCCTGAGCAAGCGCTGCCAGCGATGCAGGTAATTTACTCAGCTCCTGTACCAGTGAATCCTGGCTGATTTCACCGATCGTTTTCGTGCCGGTCAGCGTCATCGCCACCTTCATCTCTTTCTCGATCAGGTTCAGCAGGTTTGCCACGCCCGCCTGGCCGTGGGTGGCCAGCGCATAGAGGTACGCGCGCCCCAGCAATACGCTGTCTGCACCGAGCGCTATCATGCGCACCACGTCCAGCCCGCTGCGGATACCGCTGTCGGCCAGAATGGCGATATCGCCTTTCACTGCGTCAGCAATGGCCGGCAGCGCGCGCGCAGAAGAGAGCACCCCATCAAGCTGACGTCCGCCATGGTTTGACACCACAATACCGTCCGCACCAAAGCGCACGGCGTCGCGGGCATCGTCCGGATCGAGGATCCCCTTGATCACCATCGGGCCGTCCCAGAATTCGCGGATCCACTCCAGGTCTTTCCAGGAGATTGACGGATCGAAGTTATTCGCCAGCCAGCCGATGTAATCTTCCAGCCCGGTCGGTTTACCCAGATAGGCTGAAATATTACCCAGGTCGTGCGGACGCCCGTTCAGGCCAACATCCCACGCCCACTGCGGGTGAGTCACCGCCTGCCAGTAGCGGCGCAGGGCGGCATTCGGGCCGCTCATACCGGAGTGGGCATCACGATAGCGTGCGCCTGGTGTTGGCATATCGACGGTAAAGACCAGCGTTGAGCACCCTGCTGCTTTGGCGCGCTCCAGTGCGTTACGCATAAAGCCGCGATCGCGCAGGACATACAGCTGGAACCACATCGGGCGCTTAATGGTGGGGGCGACTTCTTCAATCGGGCAGACGGAAACGGTGGAGAGGGTAAAGGGGATCCCTTTGGCATCTGCCGCTGCTGCCGCCTGCACTTCACCACGACGGGCGTACATGCCGCACAAACCGACGGGGGCGAGGGCCACCGGCATGGAGAGCGTTTCATTAAACAGCGTTGTCTCCAGGCTCAGATCGGACATATTCTTCAGCACGCGCTGGCGCAGGGCCACGTCTGACAGATCTTCCACATTGCGGCGCAGGGTATGTTCGGCATACGCGCCGCCGTCGATATAGTGGAACAGGAATGGCGGCAAAATGCGCTGCGCCGCGGCGCGATAGTCACTGGCTGCGGAAATAATCATGCTTTGTTCTCCCTGGAAATATCGTTGTCGCCAGGCAGACGGGTAATACGCGCCTGTCGGGCCTGATCTTCATCGAAGCGTTTAATGGTGGTGTGGACGAAGCCCAGATGCGCCATCATCGCTTTGCGCGCGGCGTCGGCATCACCGGCCAGAATGGCGTTGAGTACCGCCTCATGCTGCTCGGTCAGCCGGGCAAAAACGGGCGGAACCAGATACATACGCTGACGGCTCTGCTTCACGGAAGATTGCAGCAGGTCGAAGAAACCGCGCATGGTTTGCAGCAGAACGACGTTGTGCGACGCCTCGGCAATCGCCAGATGAAAGCGCACGTCCGCCTGGGAGGCGATGTCCGGGTCGCTGCTTTGGGTCGCTTCGAAGCAGGCTTTGAGCTTCTCTTTGTCGGCCTCAGTTGCCCGCATGGCCGCATGCCAGGCGGTGCTGGTTTCGATGGCGTGGCGTGCTTCGAGGATGTCAAAGCTGTAGTCCGGGTCGTTTTCCATCAGCGTTTTCAGCGGCTGGACGATGTTTTGCTCGGACCAGTCATCATGCTGCCAGCGGACAAATGTGCCACCGCCGCGACGGCTCAGCAACACGCCTTCACTAACCAGCGTGGCCAGCGCTTCGCGCAGTGAATTGCGCGACACACCAAGCTGAGCGGCAAGCTGGCGCTCGGCGGGCAACTTCATGCCCGCCTCCAGCTGTTGTTCTTCAATCAGCGCCCGCACGCGAGAGGCAATCTCGTCGGACAGGCGTCTGGGCATCACTATCATGGGATCATCCAGGTTAAGACATAGGCCTGCAGCGTGGTGATTACCCCGACCATGCAGGTAAATATCAGGCTGTGTTTAACGGTAAAGCGGAACAGATCCGACTCTTTACCCACCAGTCCCACCGCGGCACAGGCAATGGCGATGGACTGCGGAGAAATCATCTTGCCGGTGACGCCGCCAGTGGTATTGGCCGCAACCAGCAGTACGTCTGAGACGCCGATCTGCTGCGCGGCTGTCGCTTGTAGTGCGGCAAACAGGGCGTTAGATGAGGTGTCTGAACCGGTCAGGAATACCCCCAGCCAGCCGAGGAATGGCGAGAAGAAGGTAAAGGCATGGCTGGTATGAGCCAGCGCCAGTGCCAGCGTGGAGGAGAGGCCGGAGTAGTTCGAAATAAATGCGAACGCCAGCACCATGCCGATGGAGTAAATCGGCAGCATCAGTTCTTTAATGGTTGCCGCAAAGGTCTGAATGGCGGCGGCAGGTTTCATGCGCAGCCATACCACTGAAAGAATAGCGGCAAACAGGATGGCCGTACCGGTTGCGGAGAACCAGTCAAATTTATACACCGCAGCATACGGCGTGGCCGCGTGTACCACGGGTGGCATGCGGGCAACCATCTTGTCGAGGAACGGCACGGAGATGTTAATCACCATGTCGTACAGCGCACCGCCAGGGGCGAACAGGGCTTTAAACGGTGGAATGCTCCACAGCGTAACGGTTGCGGTCAGGAACAGGAACGGTGACCATGCGCGGACAATCTGCCCCGGGGTGTAGCCTGTGCGTGCCAGTGTGTTATCGACCTGCGCAGCACCCATATCGGCAAAACGGAAAATACGCACCGGCTGCCAGCGCTTCAGGAACAACGTCAGACAGACCAGTGAGACCAGCGAGGAGATAATGTCCGGCAGTTCCGGGCCGAGGAAGTTTGAGCTGAGGAACTGGGCAATAGCGAACGAACCACCCGCCACCATCACTGCAGGCCAGGTCTCTTTCACACCGCGCCAGCCGTCCATAATCGCCATGATCCAGAACAGCACAATGATGGTCAGGAACGGCAACTGGCGGCCAACCATCTGGCCAATTTCGAAGCTGTTCAGCCCGGTAACCTGTCCGGCCACCAGAATCGGAATCCCCATTGCACCAAATGCCACCGGTGCGGTGTTCACAATCAGGCAAAGACCTGCGGCATACAGTGGGTTAAAGCCCAGGCCTACCAGTAATGCGGCGGTGATCGCTACAGGCGCACCAAACCCTGCCGCACCCTCAAGAAATGCGCCGAAGGAGAAGCCGACAATCAGCATCTGTAAGCGCTGGTCAGGTGTGATGGAGAGGATCGACGAGCGGATTATGTCGAACTGCCCGGTTTTCACCGAGATTTTATAGACAAACACCGCAGCAATGATGATCCACGCAATCGGCCACAGGCCGTAGAAGAAGCCATACGCGACGGAAGCCAGGGCGCGGTCGACCGGCATTTTATAGAAAAACAGCGCCACCAGAAGGGCGATGGTGACGGTGTACGTGGCGGCAAGATAGCCCTTCAGCTTGAGCTTAATCAGCGCAAAGAAGAAGAACAGGATCGGAAGCGATGCGATCAGACTCGACAGCCAGATATTCCCGGCTGGATCGTAGTTTTGTTGCCAGAGGCTCATGCAGGTCTCCTGGGGACCATACAGTCTGCACTTCGGGTGAGTCTCCGCTCATCTCCGTGTCACAGTCTGTGTAAAAGTGGTCCTGCCAATGTTGTTGTGTAGGGTGAATGACAATGAATGGTTAACTGAATGTTATAGATAGGCAATGATTTTGTGAGCAGAAATGATGGAAATGTGAACCGTGGGAGGATTGGTTATGGGATTGGTTGGGCCAATTTGAAGTGGGATGGGACCTGATACCCTCACCCCGGCAAACTGCGCCGTACAGTCCCCTCGCCCCTTTGGGGAGAGGGTTAGGGTGAGGGGAAAATGATCAGAACGCCGTCTTACAAAAACCCGTCATCTCTTTCAGGCCCATTTCACGGCCAAGTTCGGTCATCGGGTGCACCACCACCAGGCCACGGACGCTTTTCTTCAGCTTGCCCATGTCAGCCTGCTCTTTTTTGGTGATCGCGCGACGGTGCGGCATGTTCATCAGCTTCTGGGCTTCTTTGCTCAGCTTCTGGCCTTTAACTTCGCGCAGACGTTCGATTTCTGTTTCGAGCGTGGCTGTCTCTTTTTCGAGCTCAGCGTACTTTTCAGCGGAATCGATAAGTGACAGACCAGCCATCTGGTGGCGGATCAGATCCAGGCGGTCGCTCAGGCGTTTAATTTCGTTCTTTTCGACTTCTTTCATGACAAATGACTCTAAAAACGGGGGAATTTACAGGAAGGATACACCAATGTGCGCAGGCTTACTTCTGAAACGCTTTTTTTAAGCTGATTCGGGAAATCAGCTCTGTCAGGGAAAGCACCATAGTGGATCTGACAACCTGTTGATAACGAAGCTTTTGCATCGCGTACAGTTCAGGATCGCTGTTATCAAAATGCGGTGCAGGAGGCAGTGCGGAGACGCAGTGTAGCTCGCCGAGAGGTCCCAGAATTTCATCATCGGTGAAGGCGTACTCATTCCCGTCATGATTTAACTCTTCGCGCAGCGCCATTAACAGCTCAGCGTCTTCATACTCTGGCCTGCTCAGCACGCCAAGACCATAAATCAGCTTCAGGCGAACCGATAAATCGCCCAGCGGTCCGTCTCCGTCCAGTAACGGTTCTACAGCATATTTTACCGCGTAGTCGTCTTTGCGAAACACCTGAAGTACCAGAATGTTCACCGCCTCTGTCAGTAATTCGACGGCGGCAATCAGGAAACTTCGTACGGTTTTGCCAGCATTCAGACGCTCAAGCACACGATTTTCAAAGGCCTGGGTTTGTTCCATTATTGCCTGCATATCTGACAATCTGTAATTTGGGCGCAGGTTAACCTGCGCCGCATTCTGCATCATTTGGTTGCGTTGTATGCGTTAACCGCCTCCACAACCACGTTGCTGTTGGCATCCAGACCAGAAATCTGCGCCAGTGCAGCCTGTGGGCCTTCATCGCCGATCAACTGAGCCAGCTCCTGTGCCTGTGGATCCTGCTCGCTGCGGTAATGCATCGCGGCAGCAATCCCTTTCACCAGGCTGGCATGCGGCAGGCTGTATTCCAGCGTACCCAGCAGGGGCTTAATCAGGCGGTCACCTGCGCTCAGTTTACGCAATGGCTGACGGCCAACGCGCTCAACGTCATCTTTCAGATACGGGTTTTCAAAACGACCGAGGATTTTCTGGATGTATGCTGCGTGTTTGTCAGCATCAAAACCGTAACGTTTGATCAGCACCGCGCCGCTCTCTTCCATTGCCCCTTTCACCACCGCGCGGATGTTCTCATCGAGGATCGCATCACGAATGGTCTGATGACCG
Organism: Enterobacter sp. LM3; assembly: GCF_046622475.1. Classification (NCBI taxonomy): domain Bacteria; kingdom Pseudomonadati; phylum Pseudomonadota; class Gammaproteobacteria; order Enterobacterales; family Enterobacteriaceae; genus Enterobacter; species Enterobacter sp. LM3. Next base: position 61,664 of record NZ_JBJURN010000012.1, read on the forward strand.
GCCAATTTTCCGAGGTACGCGGTTATAGCATGCCCGGTGTTCAGCGTGAAGAGTTTACGTTCGACAAATGCCATCAGGTTATCAGTTAATTCCATTCCCGGGATGGTCGGCAGCGTACCTTTAAACTGCGTTTTATCGACGATCCACTCGCTGAAGGTTTCTACCGTCACTTCCAGCGGGTCGTGGGTGGCGGATTCAGACGGCGGTACGATACGGTCAACGGCGGAATCCACAAAGCCAACGTGCGCTTCAACCCAGGCTTTGTCTTCGTCGGCGATGGCTGCCAGAACGTGGCCTTTCAGCTGCGTGGTACCGCGTACCATGTTTTCGCAGGCGATGATGTTCAGTGGGGTTTCGATACCCTGTGCTTTACGTTTTGCCAGACCTTTTGCTACCGCAGGAGCGATGCGTTCAAGCACGACCGGGCCAACGGCCGTCGTGACCAGGTCAACGCTTGCGATCAGGTCAATCACGTCGTCACCAATGCTGCTTACTGCATTTACGCCAGATACCGTCTCAACCTGCTCGTTTTCTCCCACCACGTGTACCTGGTAGCTATGACGGGCATTCAGGGCGTCGAGTACTACCTGATTCACATCGGCGAATGTCAGCGTAATGCCCGCGTCTGCCAGCAGTTTGCCGATAAAACCACGACCGATATTACCTGCGCCAAAATGTAATGCTTTCATAGTGTTAACCTTCATCAATGTTTTTACCCGAGAGGGCTGGGGTGAGGCTTATCCCTCACCCTAACCCTCTCCCAAAGGGAGAGGGAATAGTTCGGACTTACTTGTTTAAGAGAGCCAGTACTTCTTCTACGCTGGTGGTGCTGGCCAGGCGCTCAATGACAGACTCGTCATCCAGGGCGTTGGTCAGGCTGGTAATCACCTGAATGTGCTCGTTGTTACGTGCAGCGATACCAATCACCAGGCGGGCGATGTCGTCTTCTTCTTCACCGAAGCGCACACCCTGTGGATACTGACAGAACACGACGCCGGTTTTCAGCACGCGGTCTTTCGCTTCAACCGTACCGTGTGGAACCGCAATGGATTCTCCCAGGTAGGTTGGGGTCAGTTTTTCACGTTCCAGCATCGCATCAACATATTCAGGCTGAACGTAACCGCCTTTCACCAGCTGCTCACCGGCAAAGCGAATCGCTTCTTCTTTGTTGGAAGCAGTACGGCCCAGGAAGATGTTCTCCGCGCCCAGTTTGAACAGGTGGCTATCGTTTGCATCGAAACTGTCCTGCAGGCTGCTACGCACTTTGACTTCATTGTCTTCATGACGCTGCGCTGCAACCAGACGTTCGGTCAGGCTGGTGTACAGACCGCTGTCCAGGAAGTTGGTCAGCGAAATGTGCTGGGCCTGTGGTACCTGACGCATGGCGCGTTCGGTCAGATCGCGGTGCGTAATAACCAGATCAACATCCGGTGGCAGGCTGTTGATGGCGCTGTTGGTGACGGAGATGTGGGTCAGACCCGCATCCTGTACTTTCTTACGCAGCACGCCTGCACCCATTGCGCTGGAACCCATACCGGCGTCGCAGGCAACGATGATTTTACGTACGTGGCTCAGGTCGTTAGAGATATCACCAGCCGCCAGCGGGGTTGCGCCTTTGGATTCTGCTTTCATGTCGTGCATACGACGGGTAGCCGCTTCGATGTCGTCCTCTTCTTTTACTTTGCTGGTCTTCAGCAGGATAGAAGAAACGACGAAGGAGACCGCCATTGCCGCACAGATAGCTGCAATGTTAGCGAAGTAAGCGCCTTTTGGCGTCATCGCCAGAACTGCCAGGATAGACCCCGGAGATGCCGGAGAAACCAGACCACCACCCAGCACGCTCAGAGTGAACACGCCAGTCATACCGCCGAGGATAACGGCCAGGATCAGACGTGGGTTCATCAGCACGTACGGGAAGTAAATCTCGTGGATACCACCCAGGAAGTGGATGATAGCCGCACCGCCAGCAGACTGTTTTGCGCTACCGCGACCGAAGAAGATGTACGCCAGCAGAACACCCATACCCGGGCCTGGGTTTGCTTCAATCAGGAAGAAGATAGACTTGCCAAGCTCATGGGACTGCTGAATACCCAACGGTGAGAAGATACCGTGGTTGATGGCGTTGTTGAGGAACAGGATTTTCGCCGGTTCAACAAAGATGGACGCCAGCGGCAGCATGTCATGCACAACCATGAAGTTAACGCCCGCTGACAGAACCTTGGACAGCACTTCAACTGCCGGGCCAATGCCGAGGAATGCCAGCAGCGCCAGGATCATACCGATGATACCGGCAGAGAAGTTGTTCACCAGCATTTCGAAGCCAGAGCGGATCTTACCATCAACCCAGGCGTCGAAATGTTTGATCGCCCAGCCGCCCAACGGCCCGGCAATCATTGCCCCGAGGAACATCGGCATATCCGCACCGACGATAACACCCATCGTGGTAATAGCACCGACCACACCACCACGGTCACCGCCGACCAGACGACCACCGGTGAAACCGATGAGCAGAGGCAGCAGATAGGTAATCATTGGGCCAACAAGTTTCGCCAGCGTTTCGTTAGGCAACCACCCTGTCGGAATGAACAATGCAGTGATGATACCCCACGCGATAAACGCGCCGATATTTGGCATCACCATGTTGCTGAGGAAGCGACCAAAGCTTTGAACTTTGATCTTGAAATCGGATGACATAAAACACCCCTTCTTCTGTTTACGCTAAGGCTTGCGGCCCGAGGTTTATCGTTAATGTGCGGCGGTAGAGGTAGCCGGGCTCTGTTCTGATGTTGTGAAATCTGGCACTGAATCGTTCAACTGTCCAGACGGTGAAAATTTGTGTGATCTAAATCACGCAAATGTAGGGTGAGAGGATATTAATGAAGTGATGTTGATCACAAAAGTGGCGCATAAAAAAAATACAACGGGCATAAAAAGAGCAAAATGCCCCATTATTTGTGATAAATGTCACATTGACTGGTCGCGTGTTTGTTTGTGAATTGTGATTCCATTCACAAAAAATTTTATGCTGATTTCTACGGATGTGATCGACGGCAAGCTCTGCTTTTCCGCCAGGCACCAGGATGTTTGCAGGTAACATTTAAAGCTAAAAAAACACTTTTTAAATGTGGTATGGCGAAAAGCAAAAACCTGGATTACGCTGATATTGTAAGGTTAAGTCTATTATTATTTATGATATATTTTGACACGCTTATAAACTTGCGTGGAGATATTGTATAAAACGATACTCACCGGCTTTGAAATAGTAATCGCGCTATCTGTGTTTAAAATAAACTAATTGGTTTGTGTACCATTTTATCAATTTAATGAGTTGACGTTGTTTAAGTGAGGAGAATATGTTTCTCAACTATTTTGCGCTGGGCGTATTGATTTTTGTGTTCCTGGTTCTGTTTTATGGAATCATTGCCATCCATGACATCCCTTATAATATGGCCAAAAAGCGGAACCATCCCCATGCCGATGCTATTCATACAGCGGGCTGGATTAGTCTGTTTACACTGCATGCTATCTGGCCATTCCTGTGGATCTGGGCAACCCTCTACCAGCCAGAACGTGGCTGGGGAATGCAAAACCACATTTCGCCGTCAGGGGGAAGCCCTGACGTCGATGCGCTTGCAAAACGTGTAGCCGATTTGGAGCAAAAACTGGCCGCGGTGCAACCCACTGCTGATAAGAACACGCTGGAGCGCTAATCATGGATTTGTTGATTATTCTGACCTATGTGGCATTTGCCTGGGCCATTTTTAAAATATTCCGTATTCCGGTAAACCAGTGGACGCTCGCCACCGCCACCTTAGGTGGGGTATTTATTGTCGCGGGCCTCATCTTATTAATGAACTATAACCATCCGTATACTTTTACGGCGCAAAAAGCGGTTATTTCAATTCCGATTACGCCGCAGGTTACAGGGATTGTCAGTGAAGTCACCGATAAAAATAACCAGCTCATTAAAAAAGGTGACGTGTTATTTAAACTCGATCCAGGCCGCTATCAGGCGCGCGTCGACAGGCTGCAGGCAGACCTGGTGACCGCCACGCATAATATCGACAATCTGAAAGCACAGCTTTCGGAAGCGGTAGCCAATACCACCCGTGTGTCTGCTGAACGTGACCGTCTGTATAAAGATTATCAGCGTTATTTGAAAGGCAGCCAGGCAAAGGTTAACCCGTTCTCTGAAAGCGATATCGACAACGCGCGTCAGAACTATCTGGCACAGGATGCACTGGTAAAAGGCTCCGTTGCCGAGCAGACGCAGATCCAGACTCAATTAGACAGTATGGTTAACGGTGAACAATCCCAGGTTGCTTCTCTGCGCGCCCAGCTTGCTGAGGCGACATACAATCTGGAACAGACTGTGGTGCGTGCACCGAGCAATGGCTATATCACCCAGGTGCTGATCCGTCCGGGAACCTATGCAGCGGCACTGCCTCTGCGTCCGGTGATGGTCTTTATTCCGGAACAAAAACGGCAGATTATTGCTCAGTTCCGTCAGAACTCGTTACTGCGTCTGAAACCGGGTGATGAAGCGGAAGTCGTGTTCAACGCGCTGCCGGGTCAGGTGTTCTCCGGTAAGCTCACCAGCATTCTGCCGGTAGTGCCTGGCGGTTCGTATCAGGCTCAGGGAGCGTTGCAGTCTCTGACGGTGGCACCGGGGATGGACGGCGTAATTGGTACCATCGAACTGGATCCGAATGCTGATGTTGATGCATTGCCAGATGGTATCTATGCCCAGGTGGCGGTCTATTCCGACCACTTCGCACATGTTTCCGTGATGCGTAAGGTGCTGTTGCGTATGACCAGCTGGATGCACTACCTCTACCTCGACCATTAATCCTTCCAGGGGCAGGAATGCGATACGCATACCTGCCTTTTTTCATTGCTTGATCCATACTGGTTCTTTTCCGGCATCAAGGATCAGGCAATGAAACTCATCGGCAGCTACACCAGTCCCTTCGTGCGCAAAATTTCGGTTCTCCTGCTGGAGAAAGGGATTGAATTTGAATTTGTAAATGAACAGCCTTATCACGCCGAAAATGGCGTCGCGCAGTACAACCCGTTGGGAAAAGTCCCGGCGCTGGTGACGGATGAGGGGGAATACTGGTTTGATTCTCCGGTTATTGCGGAGTATATCGAACTGCTCGATGTCGCCCCGGCGATGCTGCCGCGTGAGCCAAAAGCAGCGCTGATGATGAAGCAAATTGAAGCCCTGGCCGATGGCATTATGGATGCCGCGCTCGCCTCTGTACGCGAGCAGGCAAGACCTGCCGCGCAGCAATCGGAAGCGGAGCTATTGCGGCAGCGTGAAAAAATCAACCGCAGCCTGGATATGTGCGAGCAGCTCATCCGGGAGGGTAAAATTCAACGTGATAGCCTGGATCTGGCAACGATTGCTATCGCCTGCGCCATCGGCTATCTCAACTTTCGTCGCGTTTCCCCAGGCTGGTGCGTCGAGCGTCCATTACTGGTGAAACTTGCTCAAACGCTCTTCCAGCGTGAAAGCTTTGCCCGTACCGAACCGCCAAAGGCTTGATGCGGGTTATAACACTTCACTGCCAGAGGCGGTACAATCCCTCTACATGTTAACTCCCTCTCCCGTCGGGAGGGGGGATGATATTTACTCGCCAGGCGCTTTCATGACTACTCATCATTCTCTCTACAGCCAGATCCCTGCTACCGATCGTCTGCTTCGTGAGCCTCACGTCCTTGCCGCACTGGAGCGGTTCGGCCATACCGCGACGGTAGACATGTTACGCCTGCTTCAGGGCGAAGCCCGCAGCCATATTCAGGCAGAAAACACATTGCCGGACTGGTGCGCTGCGTGGGGGCAGGAGGCCGGGAAAAGGCTGATTGAGAAAGCGCAAAGCGCGTTGCGTCCGGTCATTAACCTGACGGGAACCGTTTTGCATACCAACCTGGGGCGTGCGCAACAGGCAGAAGCGGCGGTAGATGCCGTGACGCAGGTCATGCGTTCGCCCGTCACGCTGGAGTACGATCTGGACGGAGCCGGTCGCGGACACCGTGACCGTGCCCTGGCAGATCTTCTCTGCCAGCTTACCGGCGCGGAAGATGCCTGCATTGTGAATAACAATGCGGCGGCGGTGCTGTTGATGCTGGCGGCCACCGCGAGCGGTAAAGAGGTGGTCGTATCCCGCGGTGAACTGGTGGAGATTGGCGGTGCGTTTCGTATTCCGGATGTGATGCGCCAGGCGGGCTGCACTCTGCATGAAGTGGGAACCACTAACCGCACCCATGCGAAAGATTATCGCGCTGCGGTGAATGAAAATACTGCGCTGCTGATGAAGGTGCATACCAGTAATTACCATATTGAAGGTTTTACCAAAACCGTCGATGAAGCGGAGCTGGCGGCGCTCGGGCACGAGCTGAATGTGCCGGTCATTGCCGATCTCGGCAGCGGCTCGCTGGTGGATCTGAGTCAGTACGGTTTACCAAAAGAACCTATGCCACAGGAGATGATTGCGGCAGGGGTAAGCCTCGTGAGTTTTTCCGGCGACAAACTGCTGGGCGGGCCGCAGGCGGGAATTATCGTTGGTAAGCGCGAGCTGATTGCTAAGCTGCAGCAACACCCGCTCAAGCGCGCCCTGCGGGCGGATAAAATGACGCTCGCCGCGCTGGACGCGACGCTGCGACTCTATCTCCACCCGGAGAAACTGGGCGACCGACTGCCAACACTGCGTCTGCTGACGCGTGATGCTGCCTCAATTCGCGCTCAGGGCGAGCTGCTGTTGTCAAACGTCGTGCCGCACTACCCTGGTTTTGATGTGCGCCTCGAATCCTGTCAGTCGCAGATTGGCAGCGGCTCTCTGCCCGTGGACAGACTGCCCAGTGCGGCGCTCACGTTCACACCCCGTGACGGACGCGGCAGCCAGCTTGATGCGCTGTCGGCTCGCTGGCGCGCATTGCCGACACCCATTATCGGGCGCATATACGATGGCCGAATGTGGCTGGATTTACGCTGTCTTGAAGATGAAGAGCGATTTCTGGAGATGCTGTTGAAATGATTATTGCCACCGCCGGTCACGTTGACCACGGAAAAACCACCTTATTGCAGGCTATCACGGGCGTAAATGCCGATCGTCTGCCGGAAGAGAAAAAGCGCGGCATGACCATCGATCTGGGTTATGCCTACTGGCCGCAGCCCGATGGCCGCGTGCTGGGGTTTATTGATGTACCTGGGCACGAAAAATTTCTTTCCAATATGCTGGCGGGCGTGGGGGGCATTGACCATGCGCTACTGGTGGTGGCATGTGATGATGGCATCATGGCGCAGACGCGTGAGCACCTGGCAATCCTGCAACTGACGGGCAACCCGCAGCTGACCGTTGCCCTGACCAAAGCTGACCGCGTGGATGAGGCTCGCATTGACGAGGTGCGCGAAACGGTGCAGGCCGCACTGCGTGAATACGGTTTTGCCGATGCGCTGCTGTTTGTCACCGTGGCGACGGAGGGGCGCGGCATTGATGCCCTGCGCAACCATCTACAGCAACTTACACCACGTGAGCACGTCAGCGATCACCGCTTCCGTCTGGCGATCGACAGGGCGTTTACCGTTAAAGGGGCGGGTCTGGTGGTCACCGGTACGGCACTGAGCGGCGAAGTGAACGTGGGAGATACCCTGTGGCTAACGGGCGTTAACAAACCGATGCGCGTGCGGGGTTTGCATGCGCAAAACCAGCCTGCTGAGCGTGCCCATGCCGGGCAGCGAATCGCACTGAATATTGCCGGAGATGCGGAAAAAGAGCAGCTTAACCGTGGTGACTGGCTGCTGGCCGATGCACCACCTGAACCGTCTGAGCGGGTGATCGTCTCCCTGCAGACGCATATACCGCTTACCCAGTGGCAGCCGTTGCACATTCATCATGCGGCCAGCCATATTACCGGGCGTGTGTCGCTGCTGGAAAATGACCTCGCTGAACTGGTTTTCGACGCTCCACTGTGGCTTGCCGATAATGACCGCCTGGTGCTGCGGGACATTTCGGCGCGGGAAACGCTGGCCGGGGCGCGCGTGGTAACGCTCAATCCCCCCCGTCGTGGTAAACGTAAGCCCGAGTATCTTCAGTGGCTGGCAGCGCTGGCGCAGGCGCAGGATGATAAGGCTGCATTGCTGGTTCATCTGGAGCGCGGTGCTGTCAATCTTGTTGATTTCGCGTGGGCTCGCCAGCTCAGCGGTGAGGGGTTGCGCCGGCTGACACAAGAGCCAGGTTTTATTCAGGCCGGTTATAGTCTGCTGAACGCGCCAGTTGCGGCATGCTGGCAGCGTAAAGTGTTGAACACGCTGGCGACATACCATGAACAGCATCAGGATGAACCCGGGCCGGGGCGCGAACGTCTGCGACGCATGGCGTTGCCGATGGAAGACGATGCGCTGGTGTTGCTGCTGATTGAAAATATGCGTGAAAGTGGCGTGATTAAAAGCCACCACGGCTGGTTGCATCTGCCGGATCACAAAGCCGGGTTTACTGCAGAACAAGAGGCGATATGGCAAAAAGTGGTGTCGCTGTTTGGCGATGAGCCGTGGTGGGTTCGCGATCTCGCACGTGAAACGAATACTGATGAGCAGGTGATGCGCCAGGTGTTACGCCATGCCGCACAACAGGGGCTGATAGTGGCGATCGTTAAAGATCGTTATTACCGTAACGATCGGATTGTGGCGTTTGCTAACCTGATCCGCGAGCTGGATCAGGCGCGAGGCTCTACCTGTGCGGCAGATTTCCGCGATCGTCTCAATGTGGGTCGCAAGCTGGCTATTCAAATCCTGGAATATTTTAACCGAATTGGCTTTACCCGCCGCCGTGGTAACGATCATGTATTACGTGATTCATTATTATTTCCTGAAACACAATCAAGGCATTAATACATAATTTGAATAGATCGAAATAGATATATATATATTGATTAACACCTTCGCAGGTTTAAATTTATTAACCTTGCGAAGGTGTACGCAAAAACAAGTTTTTGATCATGTTTTTTAAATAATCTTTTCCGTATGCTGCCGACAGTTTTTATCTCTTTGAGGAAATGTCATGGCTGCATCCGTATTTTATATTCCATCTGTGAATATTATTGGTTCTGATTCATTATCGTGCGCAATGGATACCATGCGTGATTATGGCTGGCGTCGCGCGCTGATTGTTACCGATGCTATGCTGAACAAACTGGGGATGGCTGCTGATATTCAAAACGCACTGAAAGAACGCAATATTAACAGTGTAGTTTATGATGGAACGCACCCTAACCCAACAACAGCAAACGTGGCTGCTGGCCTGGAAATATTAAAAGCCAATCAGTGCGATTGCGTTATTTCTCTTGGCGGTGGCTCACCACACGATTGTGCAAAAGGTATTGCGCTGGTGGCTGCAAACGGCGGCGATATTCGTGATTATGAAGGCGTTGATCGTTCGGCAAAACCGCAATTACCGATGATCGCCATTAATACCACCGCTGGTACTGCATCTGAAATGACGCGCTTCTGTATTATTACCGATGAGGTGCGCCATATTAAAATGGCCATTGTGGATAAACACGTCACGCCAGTGCTGTCGGTTAACGACGCGTCGCTGATGAGCGGCATGCCAAAATCGCTGACGGCAGCAACCGGCATGGATGCTCTGACACACGCGATTGAAGCTTATGTTTCCGTGGCGGCCACACCGATTACCGATGCCTGTGCACTGAAAGCGGTAACGATGATTAGCGAAAACCTGGTGCAGGCTGTCGAAGATGGCAGTAACGCTCAGGCGCGTGAGGCGATGGCGTATGCGCAGTTCCTTGCCGGGATGGCCTTTAACAATGCCTCTTTAGGCTATGTGCATGCAATGGCGCATCAGCTGGGTGGCTTCTACGACCTGCCGCATGGTGTGTGTAACGCAGTACTGCTGCCGCATGTTCAGGTGTTTAACAGCAAAGTGGCGGCGGCGCGCTTGAGTGACTGTGCAAAAGCAATGGGGGTGGATGTCAGCAAGATGACGGATGAGCAGGGCGCTCAGGCCTGCATTGTTGAAATTCGTACTCTGGCGCGCAAGGTAAATATCCCGGCGGGTCTGCGTGAACTGAATGTCAAAGAGGAAGATATTCCGGTTCTGGCAACCAATGCGCTGAAGGACGCCTGCGGGTTCACTAACCCTGTGCAGGCAACCCACGAAGAGATCATGGCGATTTACCGCGCCGCGATGTGACATCCGTCGTAAACCCGTCACCGACTGGCGAGAAAATCGCCAGTCGGAACTACCCTTGTTGTACACCAACAGTAAGGAGACGGTCATGACAAACAATCCTCCCTCATCGCGCATTCAGCCTGGCGAGTATGGTTTCCCCCTCAAGCTAAAACCGCGTTATGACAACTTTATTGGCGGCGACTGGGTGGCACCCGTCGACGGTGAATACTATTCCAACCTGACGCCTGTCACTGGCCAGCCGCTGTGTGAAATCGCCAGTTCAGGTAAGCGTGATATCGACCTGGCGCTGGATGCTGCGCATAAAGTCAAAGATACATGGGGGCATACCTCCGTTCAGGACAGGGCAGCTATCTTGTTCAAAATCGCCGATCGGATGGAGCAGAATCTGGAGCTGCTGGCGACAGCGGAAACCTGGGACAATGGCAAACCGATACGGGAAACGATGGCGGCGGATGTGCCGCTGGCGATTGACCACTTCCGCTATTTTGCCTCCTGTATTCGCGCGCAGGAGGGCGGGATCAGTGAAGTAGACAGCGACACCGTGGCGTATCACTTCCACGAACCGTTGGGCGTGGTGGGGCAAATTATTCCGTGGAACTTCCCGTTGCTGATGGCGAGCTGGAAAATGGCTCCTGCACTGGCGGCAGGGAACTGCGTTGTGCTGAAACCGGCGCGCTTAACCCCGCTGTCGGTACTGCTGTTGATGGAGGTCATCGGTGACTTGCTGCCGCCTGGCGTGATTAACGTCGTTAACGGGGCCGGGGGCGAGATCGGCGAATATCTGGCTACCTCAAAACGCATTGCCAAAGTGGCGTTTACCGGGTCGACGGAAGTGGGCCAGCAGATCATGCAGTACGCGACTCAGAACATCATACCGGTCACTCTGGAATTGGGGGGGAAATCCCCGAACATCTTCTTTGCTGATGTGATGGACGAAGAAGATGCCTTCTTCGACAAAGCGCTGGAAGGGTTTGCGCTGTTTGCTTTCAACCAGGGGGAAGTCTGTACCTGCCCAAGCCGGGCGCTGGTGCAGGAGTCCATTTATGAACGCTTTATGGAACGGGCAATCCGCCGCGTGGAGTCGATCCGCAGCGGTAACCCGCTTGATAGCGTCACACAGATGGGGGCACAGGTGTCACATGGGCAGCTGGAAACCATCCTCAACTACATTGATATCGGCAAAAAAGAAGGGGCGGATGTGCTGACCGGGGGCCGACGTAAGGTTCTGGGGGGCGATCTGCAGGAGGGCTATTATCTTGAGCCGACGATCCTGTTTGGTCAGAACAACATGCGTGTCTTCCAGGAAGAGATTTTTGGCCCGGTACTGGCCGTGACGACCTTCAAAACGATGGAGGAGGCGCTGGAAATTGCCAACGATACGCAGTATGGCTTAGGTGCTGGCGTCTGGAGCCGCAACGGTAATCTGGCCTATAAGATGGGGCGGGGCATTCAGGCCGGGCGAGTGTGGACTAACTGCTACCACGCTTATCCGGCGCATGCTGCGTTTGGGGGTTACAAGCAGTCGGGTATTGGGCGTGAAACCCATAAGATGATGCTGGAGCATTATCAGCAAACGAAATGTCTGCTGGTCAGCTATTCTGATAAACCACTGGGGCTGTTTTAATTCTCCAGTTCAGGCCGTCCCTGGGCGGCCTGAGCTATTTGCTGACGCAAGCAGTTCAGTACGCCGTCCAGCACATATTGTACGCGCCAGGGTTGATATTCGCGCTTGCGGAATATCGCGGTCAGATCGAGCCACCATTCTTCCTGATGGGGGAAGCAGGGGACAAGCATACCGTGCGTTAGCTCTTTTTTCAGGCTCTCTTTCGGGGCGAAAACAATCCCAAGATTATTTCTGGCCAGTTCCAGCGCCGTCAGCGTATTATCGCAAATATAGTTACCGGTCACTTTGTAATCATGAACGAACTCACTACCATGAGCACGAAAACGCCAGATATTAGCATCATCAACCAGCATTGAATCTATTAATATACAAGAGTGGTTAATTAAATCATCCGGGCCAGAGATGGGGTGGTTAATTAAATATTCTTTTGTCGCAAACGCTGTTACGGAATATTTTGTCAGTACGCTTGCCACTAAATTTTCATCTTTCGGCTGCGCGTAGGTCAGTAAAATGTCGCAATCATCAGGGAATGAAACACCCTCAGAAAATTCATTACTGTCAAGATTGTATGTTTTCAGTGAAAGGTGAATATCACCAATCTCTTCAATTTTGTGGATAACATGGCGCGCCAGATAGGTCACGATACCCGTTGGGGCGTAAATCGTCACTTTCCCGCGTTTTTCATGCTTATAATCGGCAATAAAATTAATTAGTTGGCTATTTTTATCCAGCGAGGCGTTAACGTAGGGTAGCAGAGCCTCGCCAAACTGGGTGAGCGCCAGCTGGCGGGTGGTGCGCTCAAAAACCTTGAGGCCTACGCGCGTCTCAAAGTCAGAGAGATATTTACTCACGTTGGCCTGTGCCATTCCCAACAGGGCGGCGGCATCACCGATGCTGCGGGTTGCGGCAATGACAGAAATAATTTTTAACTCACGTGGCTTCAGTTGTAGTTTATTCATCATGCGCGCCGCATCTATATGATTTTATATATAGTATTATATAAACTGTATCGTTGCATGGGTAAATTTGTAACCATTATTATTATTCGCCTCGCTTGTCTGGCGTTTAAATGGATTGCATGGAATGAATATCAAAAAGAATTTACTCATCGCTGCCACGCTATTTGCCGCATCATCCGCAATGGCCAGTGATTTTTCACTTGGGGTAGGTGCTGTATTTAATGAGTCGCCTTACAAAGGGTATAACGAAAATACTACCGCAGTACCGTTAATTAGCTATGAAGGCGATCGTTTTTACGTACGCCAGACTACAGGGGGATGGATCCTGTGGAAAGATGCTAAAAATGAGTTAAGCCTCACCGCGTCGTGGATGCCTCTGAGCTTTGACCCTGATGACAATGACGACGATCAGATGAAACACCTTGATGAGCGTAAAGCGTCTGCATTCCTGGGTGGGGCATACTATCGCCACGAAAGCTGGGGCTCCCTGAAGTTTGCCGTCTCCGGCGATGCGATGGATGAAAGCGGTGGCATGGTGGGTGAATTGTCATACTTCCACCCTATCCGGATGGAGCGTCTGACCCTGACGCCATCTGCAGGCGTTTTCTACAGTGACGAAAGCTATAACGATTACTACTACGGTGTGTCCAGTAGCGAATCTCGCCGCTCTGGTCTGAAGGAATACACCGCAGGTGACAGCTGGACGCCATACGTTGGCCTGGCGGCGAAATATCAGCTGACCCAGAAGCTGTTCCTGAACGCCAGCGCGGTGTACACCGTGTTGCCTGATGACGTGAAAAACAGCCCGATGATCGACCGTGACGACAGCTTTGCGCTGATGACCGGCATGACCTGGCGTTTCTGATGGTTTAAAACTGTCCCCACGGATGGGGACAGCCTTTTTACTTTACCGGACGGTGGTCTTGTTTTTGTCTGGCCTGCGAGCCTTACTCCCTCTCCCGTGGGAGAGGGTTGGTGTGAGGGTATCAGGCCGCAGATAATCACACCTCATCCACCCAAATCCGCATCTCCCCTTCGCCACGGTTCGCCCAGCTAAACCACGGGATAAAGGTCAGCGTCTGGGGCTGACGCTGCACCGGTGAGCGATCGTACTGCCAGAGAGCACCAGACCCTGTGTCCGTTGTGCGATGAGCCACCCCTTCCGCCTGAATCAGCATCTTGTGTGCGAAAATACCTTTTCCTTCAAAGACCCGGAATTCGCTGTCTGCAGGCAGAGAGAGATTGTGCAGGTTTGCGCCGTTGTCGGCCTCTTCCAGGCAGTAGACCAGCGGGCCGCGCTGTAGCGCGACGTTACCCGCCTGCTGGCGTACCTGCGGGTTGCCATACACCCGGCGAACCGGCATGGGGAGCGTCAGTGTTAATACATCACCTTCCTGCCAGCTGCGCATGAGATAGAGATAGCCGCGTGATACTTCGCCAGTAACCTTTTCACCATTCAGCGTCACGTCAGGCTTCGCGCACCAGTCTGGGAGCCGCAGAGCAAGAGTATGAGTGACAGGAACAGGAGACGTGATCTCGATTTTTACCTGTTCATGCCACGGATAATTACCGCTGATACGCAGCTGTAACGCCTGCTCACCTACCGGTATTGCAACGTCGTTTCCCACGTACAGGTTGATAAACAATGCATCCGGGCGAACGGTATAGATGTAATGGCCCAGTGAGGTCAGCACGCGAGCGATATTTGGCGGGCAACAGGCACAGCCGAACCAGCGCTGGCGTACCGGTTTTACGTGATCATAAATGTGGTTAAATGCCAGCGTCTTAGGATGGACTTCCAGTGGGTTCACATAAAAGAAATGTTTACCATCCAGCGCCATACCACCCAACACCGTGTTGTATAACGCACGTTCCATCACATCGGCATACTGGCTGTCCGCCTCCATCTCCAGCATCCGGCGGGCAAACATCATCAGGCCAATCGAGGCACAGCTTTCAGCATAAACCGTATCATTGGGCAGATCGTAATCACTGCTGAAGGCTTCACCACTGCTTTGCGAGCCGATCCCCCCCGTAATGTACAGCTGGCGTTGCGCCATATTTTCCCACAGCCGTAAACAGTCCTGACGTTTGCCCTCGTCATTGCTCAGGCGAGCCAGATGGGCCATGCCCGTCATCAGGTAGACAAAGCGGACGGCATGACCGATGGCCGTTTGTTGTTCAGCAAGCGGTTGCAGTGCCTGGCTATAGGCTTTGTCTTTGACCATCCACGCCGGGCCATAGTTGTGCCAGTGTGATGTCCTGCCACGTTTCTGGTATTCGATGTCGTAGAAGTGGGGTTGTGCGCCACGCTCCTCAATGAAGTATTTCACCAGGTTCAGGTAACGCGGCTCCTGAGTGACGTCGTAAAGCCGCATCAGCGCCAGCTCAATTTCCGGGTGACCCGGGTAACCGTGTAGCTGGTTCTCTCCGGGGCCAAACACGCTGTCGATATGATCTGCCAGCCTGCATACGACCTCAAGCAGATGGCGCTTTCCGGTTCCCTGGAAATACGCCACGCCGGCTTCAATCATATGCCCGGCGCAGTACAGCTCGTGGCACTCGGCCAGGTTCGTCCAGCGCTCGCCGGGAGCCTTCACTGTGAAGTAGGTGTTGAGATAACCATCCTCACACTGCGCCGCTGCCACCAGCGCAATCACCTCATCGGCGGTCTTTTCCAGTTCCGCATCGGGCTTCTGGCACAGAGACCATGCCACTGCTTCCAGCCATTTCGCCACGTCACTGTCCTGAAACACCATGCCGTAGAATTCACCCTGTTCCAGACCTGCCGCAATGCGGAAGTTGGTGATGGCATGGCTGGGTTCGGCTTCCGTCACGCGATCGTTAAGCGCATCCCACTGGTAGGGGATCACCACATCACGCACCAGCCGTTGATACTGGCCGAGAAACGGGTCGTTGATTTTCAGTTGGTGCAGGTCGGCTTCCATTATGGACATATCATTCTCCTCAGGACAGTACGTGACGCTGGCGCAGGTCGGTGGCAATGCGCGACATCATGGGATTGTTGAGTCTGCACCAGCGAATAGCGACGGCCAGTAGCAGATGGAAAAGGGCGGGGAGCAGCGTTTCCATTGCGGTGATGCCCTGCAACGATGCAGGCGTCTGGTTGCCCACGCCCGGCTGATAGGCCACGGCGATAAACACCAGACTGATGATCCCGGCGCTGGAGGCCCACGCGAGCTTGATGAAAAACAGGTTGAAGGCGAAATTCATGCCCGATGAACGCACACCGGTTTTCCACTCACCGTAGTCGTCGGCGAAGGCCATCAGCGAAAAGTGCAGCGGTAGCGTAAAGCCCAGGATCACGCCATTGCTCAGAATGATAACCAGCCAGAGCGTCTGGTAAGCCGGACCATTAGGCAGGAACCACATACCTGCGGCGAGCCCGGCCAGTAACAGGTTGGTGTAGTAGTAGAGTTTGACGGTATCGAAACGTCGGGACAGGGGATTCACAATGACCGCCCCGAGGATGGCCGCAAAGGTCACCATCGTGAAAAACAGCGAGGTATATGCGGTACTCCCCTGGAGCACGTAGGTGATGAAGTACATATATCCGCCGCCACGGATGTTGAAGACGTTAATCAGCAGGAATGACATCACCAGCATCAGCAGCAACTGGTCGTTTTTACGCAGCCCGGCAAGAT
This sequence comes from Enterobacter sp. LM3, assembly GCF_046622475.1. NCBI lineage: Bacteria > Pseudomonadati > Pseudomonadota > Gammaproteobacteria > Enterobacterales > Enterobacteriaceae > Enterobacter > Enterobacter sp. LM3. The sequence continues at coordinate 78,123 of NZ_JBJURN010000012.1, forward strand.
GCTCGCGTAAGGTGAATTTGCCCATCAGCGCCAGTGGAACACGCTCGCGCACCCAGAAGAAACAGCACAGAAACATCACCACGGCGATAGCGCAAAGTACGCCAACGCCAAGCTGATAGCCCCGTGCGGCATTGCCCTGGCCCAATTCCGCGACCAGCCATGGCAGGCCAACGGAGACTAAAAAACCGGCAACGCCGCACAGCACAAAGCGCCAGGACTGGCAGGAAATAACCTCGTTATGGCGAGTGGTCATGGTGTTAATCAGCGCGCAATAAGGTACGTTGATGGCGGTGTAACCCACTGACAGCATTAAATACGTCCCGAATGCCCAGGCGATTTTCACCCCCATGCTGGCATCAGGAACGGTGAAGGTCAGTACGCCGATGATCCCGATGGGGAACGCCACCCACAGCTGCCAGGGACGAAAACGCCCCCAGCGGCTCTGCGTGCGGTCAGCAATAATGCCCATCACCGGGTCGGAGATGGCGTCAAATACGCGCAGGGCAATAAACAGCGTGCCCACGAGAGCGGGCGTCAGGCCAAAGATATCGGTATAGAAAAAGGTAAGGAAGTTCATGATCAGGCAAGTGATCACGGTGCCGCCTGCATCGCCCAGGCCATAGCCTATTTTTTCGCGAACGGACAAACGATCATCTCTCGCCCGTTGTGCAACGTCAGATTCGGTAATCGGGGTGGAAGTCATGAGGTAACTCCTCGGTAAGCGATTTATTATCGTATTTGTGCAAGGTACCCATTTATTCTGCACCGAACGGTAAGGCCAACAAGGGAAGGGATAAGTATAAAAAGGTGACGATTCCGACCTGATGATAAAAATGTGAATTTGATCGGGAAGACATTCATCTATTTATTAATAATCAAAGGGTAAGTCCAATAATTGCGACAATAAAAGCGGAATAGTGAATACCGATGCTTGAATTATCCATAGCGCTTCCGATTAAAGTACAAAATGGCGGGTTATTTATTTCCCGGGGAGTGGGCCGTCATCCGGCGCGTAAATTAACATCGTGGGAAATTATCTTTGTCGAAAAGGGGACATTATCGATCCAGGAGGAAAACACACTTTTTGAGGTGAAGGCGGGGGAAAGTTTACTGCTCTGGCCGGATCGCCGGCACGTGGGAACCGAAGATTTTCCGGCTGACCTTCGGTTTTACTGGCTGCATTTTGAGGTTGAGCGTATGCCGCCACTTTTGCCAAATGCTTCTCCTCTGACAATAGAACAACACTGCTGTGTGAGAGATGCACAATATGTGATTGCCCTTTTTCGGCAATTCCTGAGTGAGCAGGAGAAATTGCAGCGAAGCGTAGCGCTGGAAATGATTTTATTGCTGATTTTACAGCAAGTGTCGATCTCTTCGGGATATGAAGACAATGCCGATGAAGCCGGTGCAGCATTAGCGTGGAAGGCAAAACAACGTATTCGCACGCAGTTTCATTTACCGTTATCCACCTCGCAGCTGGCAAAAGAGCTGCACTGTAATGCAGATTACCTGGGGCGCGTATTTCGCCGGACATTTCATTTAACCCTGACGGAGGCGATTCATCGCCAGCGCGTCAGGGCGGCAGAAAAGTTGCTGCTGAATGATGCGGCATCATTAACCGAAGTGGCAACCCGCTGCGGCTTTAATGATGTCGGGTATTTCCGGCAGATATTTTCGAAGTACACGGGGTTAACCCCCGCCGTCTGGAAACGGCGGTACTGCAAGGAACGCATCAATTCCGGGTGATCACTGCCCGTAATACGCATTCACCCCGTGTTTACGCAGATAATGCTTGTCCAGCAATGCCTGCTGCATAACCGGTAATTGTGGTGCAAGCTGGCGCGAGAACAGGCCCATATATGCGCATTCTTCCAGCACCACAGCGTTGTGTACGGCATCGGCGGCATCTTTACCCCAGGTAAACGGGCCGTGGGAATGCACCAGCACCGCCGGGATCTGCATCGGGCTTAAATCGCGTTCCTCGAAGGTTTTAATGATCACTTCCCCCGTCTGGTATTCGTACTCCCCTGCAATTTCAGCCGTGGTCATCAGCCGTGTACAGGGGATTGCCCCGTAGAAGTAGTCGGCGTGGGTGGTGCCCCAGGCCGGTAAATCTTGCCCCGCCTGCGACCAGATAGTCGCGTGGCGGGAGTGAGTATGAACAATACCGCCAATCTCCGGGTAACGCCGGTACAGCGCAAGGTGGGTTGGCGTGTCGGAGGAGGGTTTTTTGCTGCCCTCGACCACGTTACCTGTGGCGATATTTACCACCACCATATCTTCCGCGGTCATTACGTCATACTCCACGCCGGAAGGTTTGATCACCATCAGGCCGCTTTCGCGATCAACCGCGCTGACGTTGCCCCAGGTAAACGTCACCAGCTGGTGGGCGGGCAGCGCCAGGTTTGCCGCCAGCACGTCGGCTTTGAGTTGTTCTAACATGTCATGCCTCCTTCCTGCATACGGGCTTCAATCCAGCGGCGTGCCTGGATGATTTCCAGCACCGGCTCTTTCGCTTTTTCGGTCCACATTTCAATCAGAAATGCGCCGCGATAGTTCAGCTGATTGAGCGTGTTAAACACGCCCACAAAATCGACGCAGCCCTCACCAAACGGCACGTCGCGGAATTGTCCGGGGCTTTGTGCCGTCACGGGTTGGGTATCTTTCAGGTGGATCGCGGCGATACGGTCAATACCCAGCGTCAGCTCGGCGGTGACATCGTTGCCCCACGCGCTCAGGTTGCCGACGTCCGGGTAAACGCTGAACCACGGTGATGCGAGCATCTCATCCCATTTTTTCCACTTGCTGATGGAATTCATAAACGCGGTGTCCATGATCTCCACCGCCAGCATCACCTGCGCGGCGGCAGCTTGCTCGACGGCCCACGCCAGCCCTTCGGCGAAGCGTTGCTGAGTGCCCTCATCGTGTTCTTCGTAGTAGACGTCATAACCCGCAAGCTGGATGGTGCGGATCCCTAAATCGCGCGCCAGTTTGATGGCTTTGGTCATGATCTCGCGGGCGCGTTCGCGCACGGTTTTATCCCGGCTGCCAAACGGAAAACGGCGGTGAGCGGACAAACACATCGAGGGGATCGACACGCCGGTTTCCAGCATCGCTTCAACCAGCGAGGCGCGCTGCGTGGTGCTCCATTCGAGGCGCGATAACCGTTCGTCAGTCTCATCGACCGACATTTCGACAAAATCAAACCCGCAGCTTTTTGCCAGAACCAGACGCTCCGGCCAGGTGAGTGTTTTCGGCAACGCTTTTTCGTAGATACCTAACGGATGCTGACGCATGGCTACTCTCCCCAGATGTCGCGGATTTGTGAATGGAAGGCATGTGCCACCTGCTGCGGATGGATCGCCCCTGCCAGCGCACGCCCGGCAATGAACGCTTTGACGTTAATCTGTTTAAACAGCGGCAGGTCAGCGGGGGTAATGCCGCCGGTGATCGAGAGCTGTAAACCAATATCAGAGAGCGCTTTCATTCTGGTGAGATCCGCTTCGCCCCACTGCTGACCGCTGGCCTGCGCGTCACGCCCACGGTGGTAGATTGCCTGCTTCACGCCGACGCGGTGCCAGGCGCGGGCGTCGTCCAGCGTCCAGTTGCCAAACAGCTCCATCTGAATTTCACCGCCGCAGCGCAGTGCCACCTCATGACCTTTTTCGACGGTTGCCAGCGGCGCGGCGCAGATGATGGTCATCCAGTTCGCCCCCGCGCCAAACGCCTGCTCAGCCAGTGTTTCTCCGGCATCGGCCACTTTCCAGTCCGCCACGATAATCTTTTCCGGGCACTGCTCGCGCAGTGCCTTCACGGCGTTCAGCCCTTCAGTCAGACACAAAATGGTGCCTGCTTCGACGATATCGACGTGGTCTGAAAGCAAAGCGACATCGCGCTGAGCGGCCTGAAGTGAGGTATGGTCGAGCGCCAGCTGCAGTAATGGTCGGCTCATAGGTCGTACTCCTTAACGCGGGCGTGATAGCCCTGTAGTGCTGAAATCAGTAACTGGTAACGGTGGTATTTGTGCTGATAGGCCGCATGGGCGTGCATATCGGGTTCAATGATCCGAATGTCATGTCTGAGGGCGTGCTGCGCTGTGTGGAAATCGGGATACATACCGGTGCCGACCAGTGCAGCCAGTGCCGCACCGGAACACCCCGTCTCTTCCACCTGAGGCAGTTCAATCGCCAGACCACTGACGTCAGCGAGCATTTGCATCCATACATCCGAATGGGTTGGGCCGCCCGTAACGCGCAGCGTCTGCACGTGGGTAAAGCGTTCGAGCATGCGGTTGAGATGGGTCATATGGCTGAATACCACGCCCTCGTAAACCGCCTGCAGCAGATGCGCGCGGGTGTGCAGCGCCTGCATGCCGTAAAAACCGCTGGTCATCTCCAGGCCAGCGTTGCTGCCATAAAGAAAGGGCAGGAAGAACACATCGCTTTCAGCCTTCGGCAGGCTGGAAACAGCCTGGTTGATTTCACTGAACGACATATCGCCCCACTGTGCGGTCAGCCACTCCAGGTTGCCGGAAGAGGTGGGGCTGGCTTCGTGAACAATGTATTGCAGCGGATGCACATAGCGGCCATAGACATAAGGGAACGGTTCGTTGTCGCGGATGCCGTTGGCAATTCCGCTGGTGACGGCCCAGGTACCCATCACGGCGTTTAGCGTATGTTCGTCGTGCAGTCCGGCGCAGATCGCGGTAGAAACCACATCAAACAGACCACCCACGACGGGCGTTCCCGCCGTAAGACCGGTCAGAGCGGCTGCCTGAGCGGTGATTCCTCCGCAAATGTCTGCTGAACCGACAACCGGTGGCAGTGCGCCATCGATTTCACTAATGCCAAGCCAGCGCGTGAGTTGTGGGTCATAGTGACCGGTGTTCATGTTGTAGAGGTTGGACTCTGAAATGTTGCTCTCTTCGCAACCTTTCACGCCCGTGAGGCACCAGCGCAGATAGTCGTGCGCCATCATCACGCAGCCGATCTGTTGGTAGCGCTGCGGCTCGTTCTCTTTGACCCAGCGCAGGAGCGAGGCCGGGTGCCCTGTCCATAATGTCTGACGCGTATGCGGATAGAGTTTTTCGGGAATGCCGTCCTGCTGCCAGCGCTGAACAATCTCCAGTGCCCGGCGGTCAGAGGAGAGCATGGCATTTCCCAGCGGTTGGTCATTTTTATCGAGAAGAAACAGCCCCTTACCCTGAGCGGAGATACCCAAACCCTTGATTTGTTCGCCAGAAACATGGGCATTTTTGAGCAGTGTGGCGACGGTAGTATGGCAATGCTGCCATAGCTGGTGCATATCCCGTTCGGCGTAGCCAGGGCGCGGGCTGAGCGTGGCAACCGAACGGCGTTCAATACAGATTTCTTTGCCCTGGCTGTTGTATAAACCGGCTTTCAGATAAGTACCGCCACAATCGATACCCAGCCAGAAGGGCTCTTTTTCACTCATCTTTTGATTCTCTTGTCTTGCACCCTCTCCGCGTGGGAGAGGGTTGGGTGAGGGCATCAGGCCGCATGTTTATGCGGGTTCACCGTGGGGGTCGTTTCTGAGCCGGTATCGCATTTCGCTGGTAACAGCAGGGCCAGCAGTGAGGCCAGTGCCAGGGACACCGCCAGGCAATAAACCCCCGCATCTTTGCTGTACAGGGTGATCAACACGCCCACCGCATAAGGGCCACAAAACCCGCCGAGGTTGCCCAGCGCGTTGATGACGCCGCGCGCACCGCCTGCCATTTCCGCACTGAACAAACGCGCCGGAATGGTCCAGAACACACCCGCTGCCGACTGCAGGAAGAACCCGCAACCCACCAGCGCGGCATAAGCCAGCCAGGTGTTTTCTTTCAGCGCCACGGAGAGGAACATGCAGAGCGCAAAGCCAATCAGCGGCAGAGAGACAAACAGCTTGCGCTTGCCGGTACGGTCAGAGAGCGAGGAGAACAGGAACATGCCCGCAATGGCACCGATGTAAGGCAGAATGGCGAGCATCCCCACCTGGCCGATACTGGTATGCGTAAGTTCTTTCAGGATGGTCGGCAGCCAGAGGGTGTAGCCGTAAATCCCGGTCTGGTAGAAGAAGTTCAGGGCGATCAGCTGCCACATGGTTTTGTCGGACAGTACCGCACCCAATGAGGCATTTTTTACCTCTTTACCGGCAATCGCTTTCTGCTCTGCCGCCAGCGTTTGCATCAGGTAGTTCTTCTCGGCCTCTGAGATCCAGCGTGCTTCCTGCGGACGGTCATAGACGGTGAAGGCCCACAGCACCAGCACAACAACAGACATCAACCCTTCAATGATGAACAGCCAGCGCCAGTCGAGCGCGGTGATGATCCAGCCTGATAGCGGGGCGGTGATGATCCCGGCGATAGGTACGAACATGATCACAATCGCATTGGCACGACCGCGTTCGGCGTCAGGGAACCAGTTACTGATCATGGTGAGTACGACGGGCAGCATCCCACCTTCCGCCACACCGAGTAAGAAACGCAGCACCAGCAACTGATACTGGCTGGTGACGATACCGGTTAGCACCGAGATCACCGCCCAGGCGACCAGCGACCAGCCGATAAATTTCTTACCGCTGCCATGAACGGCAATCTTCCCGCCGGGAACCTGCAGGAACAGATAACCGATAAAGAAGATCCCACCCGCCAGACCCGCCATCGTGGCGGAAATACCTAACTCTTCATCCATACCGCCGGGCATTGCAAAAGCGATATTCACACGGTCCATATATGAAATAATGCAGGCGATAAGAATAGGGGGAATGATCCTTAGCCAGCGCTGGTGCGGAATATCCGCATGTAGAGCATTAGAGGAAGTGTTCATATTTAATGTCTCAGTCAATGTAACCGATATAGGGATATTTGTTATTGTTATTGTTTCGCTTTATTCATAGCGCTAATGCCGTCGCGTAAAATGGCGATGCGATGGCTGACGTCAGCATTAGCATTTATTTCCAGTAATTTAATACCGGAGAATTTCAATGTTGCGGCACTCGCCGCAGTAAAGAGTGCTTTTGCCTGTTCAGTGGACAATAAACTGTCGGCGCAGAGCGAAGAAAATGGTGCATGAAGATCCTGCCATTCGCCATACTCCCCGTGAGTGCTGGTGCCGGAGAACATCAGCGCGCCCAGTTTTCCCGCCCTGAGTGCGGCCTGCACATGGTTCACCGGAAGAGTCGTGTTACGCCCTTCAATGGCCGACCGCGCCCAGTTAATGCAGACGCTAATGTCTGTGCCTTTCACGACGTCCAGTACCTGCTCCAGGGGTAAGAACCCCTTGCGTGGTGCGGGACCTGTCATGGCATCACAGTGCTCAAGTACCAGATCGCATGACCAGTCCCACGCAGCTATTTCGCGAACCGAGCGGGAAAATGCCTCGGTAGCCTGATCGACAGATGGATTCCCCGCTTGTGGCGCGGCCTGCATCTCAAGCGCGTTCACTTTCCCGGGAAAGCGGGAATTCACGGCATCAATCTTTTGATGCAGGTGACGATAAAAATCGACGCTGGCTTTACGTTGCTCTTCATCGGCAGAGGCCAGGCCAAAGGCACCGTTGGTACCACGACGGCGCATGGTTTCCATGACTGCCGTCACCACGATTTGCCAGTCGCCCGGCGTGTGGCGAAACAGCCATTCGTCTCCAAACGGATGGAGGCTTTCAAGGCAAGGTTGTTCCAGCCCGCGAATGTACGGTGTGTCGGAAAGTTCCCGCCAGAAGGCCAGCTCTTCTTGTTCCCCTTTCTGGTGAAACGAGGGTGCGCAGGGGTACGCACCAATAATAAAACCGGTGTTGGTCATTTCGCTTTCCTGTATTTATCAGAAAATTACTGTAATTCGCTGATTGCCACTTTCACCACAATTTTACGAATTGTGGTTTCCTTGTTTTTAATACAGGCAGGACGGTGAACATCCTGCGGAAAAAATATGGCGTAGTTGCCTGGGGTCATTTCGATAAACGATTCATTTTCACTGTTGTGATAAAAAATAATATCCCGTTGTTCCAGTAATGATTCGCTTATTTCGTTATTCCCGGTATCAATAGCGATACCGATTTTTTCTTCACCCGATGCCAGAAACTGAATATCCAGATAACGGCGGTGGACTTCGGGGCGATTCTCGTGTGGTTCCCTGGTGGTGAGGTCGAGCACCTGGGCAAAAATATTGCGACCATCAATTTCCACCACGCCCGGCTCCAGCGCAGAAAAATCGGTCGAGCGCAGAAAATTGAGCGCTGTTTCAATCGCCTGCGGCAGGCGGCACGGATTTGGCTGCGAAATATGTCCGAATATCATGGCCCACTCCTTACAGAGACTGGATTTTCGCCCACACGCTGTCATCCACCGTAATGCCGTTGCGGCGGTTCTCTTCCTGCAGGCGCGTGAATTCATGTCCCGGCAGACGGATAGCGAGGTTTTCATCAGACCGTTCGGCGGTCGTGATGAAATCCATGATGCGCTGCAGTTTGGCATCGCGGGTTGGCCCGTCGATCAGGCGATCCACTTCGATGGCGATAAAGATCTGCGATACACCATATTCATCACTGTTGTCCTGGGTCACTTCCGCGACGGAGGAGCCGTTAGAGAGCAGGGTGGCGATCATATCCAGCACGACAGACAGGCCAGAACCTTTCCAGTAGCCCATTGGCAGAATGCGGCGGTTTTTCTCAATGACGCCCGGCTCTCTGGTCAGGTTGCCCTCATCGTCAAAACCACCATCCACCGGTAGCTCGCGTCCGGCCAGGCGGTTCACTTCCAGCATGCCGTAGGAGAACATCGACATCGACATATCGACCATCGTGATGGGGCTGGAGGGAATCGCAACGATCAACGGGTTCGTACCGATGCAGCACTCTTTTGAGCCCCACGCGGGCATGACGGCAATGGAGTTGGTCCAGCAAATTCCAATATAACCTTTCTCCGCCGCCTGCCAGCCGTAGCTGCCGCCGCGCATCCAGTGGTTGGCGTTACGCAGTGCCACCAGGCCGATGCCGTGATCGGATGCCAGTTCGGTGGCGCGATCCATCATCTTTTTCGCTGTCAGGTTGCCGATGGAACGCTGGGCATCCCACTGTTCGATGGCACCTAATGTGGTCACCCGCTTTGGCTGGGCGTCAGGAAGGATATCGCCTGCATCAAGCTGCTGGATAAAACGCGGGAAGCGGTTCACGCCGTGCGAATAGACGCCGGATTCTGTCGTTCGGGCAAACATCTCAGCGCATGCGTCTGCGGTGTCTGCTTTCACACCGCGATCGAGCAGAACCCGGTTGAACGCCGCTTTTAACTCTTCAAAGGTCACTTTCATCCCTGTTCTCCTGTTTTTTTAGGGGCAAGTGCGGGTGCTTTTTTATCGCTTAATTTCACTATGCGAAATCTGATTTCAAATATAGCGATCAAATTTTGCCAGATCAACGGCATTCATGATTTTCAAAATCGATTAAAATCAACTGGTTGTGTTTTTTCTGTTGAGATCGTGAACTGAGCCACACTTTGCGCTACCATCAGGGCGCGATAAAAAAGGAGCCATGTGATGAGCATGAAAGAGAGCGAAATGACGCAAGAAAAAGAGAGGCCAGCGGGTAGCCAGAGCTTGTTTCGCGGCCTGATGCTGATTGAGATCCTCAGTAACTATCCGAACGGGTGTCCGCTTGCACACTTATCGGAACTGGCGGGGTTGAATAAGAGCACCGTGCACCGGTTGCTGCAGGGGCTGCAGTCGTGCGGGTACGTTACCCCGGCTCCTGCTGCGGGGAGTTATCGACTGACCACCAAATTTATCGCCGTCGGGCAGAAGGCGCTGTCCTCGCTGAACATTATCCACGTGGCGGCACCACACCTTGAGGCGCTGAACATTGCAACCGGCGAGACGGTGAACTTCTCCAGCCGTGAAGACGATCACGCCATCCTGATTTACAAGCTGGAGCCGACAACCGGCATGTTGCGTACGCGCGCGTATATCGGCCAGCATATGCCGCTTTACTGCTCTGCAATGGGTAAGATCTACATGGCGTTTGGTCACCAGGACTATGTGGCGAGCTACTGGGAAAGCCATCAGGAGCAGATCCAGCCGTTGACCCGCAACACCATCACTGAACTGAGCGCCATGTACGACGAGCTGGCAGATATCCGTGAACACAGCCTGGCGATGGACAAAGAAGAGAACGAGCTGGGTGTGTCCTGTATTGCCGTGCCGGTGTTTGATATTCATGGCCGTGTGCCGTATGCGATCTCCATTTCGCTGTCGACCTCCCGCATGAAGCAGGTGGGTGAGAAGAACTTGCTCAAACCACTGCGTGAAACGGCAGAGGCTATCTCAAAAGAACTGGGTTTTAACGTGCGCGAGGCGTAACAGATGAACCGATTTATCGTGGCGGACTCAACCAGATGCATAGGATGTCGCACCTGTGAAGTGGCTTGCGCGGTGGCGCATCAGGGCTCCGTCTCTGCAAACGCCTTTACGCCCCGCATTCGGGTTGTCAAAGGCGGTTCGTACACCACGGCGGTTGGCTGTCATCAGTGCGAAGATGCTCCCTGTGCCAATGTCTGCCCGACACAGGCGATCCGCCGCAATGCGGGAGTCTGGCATGTCGAGCAGGCGCGCTGTATTGGGTGCAAAAGCTGTATGGTGGCGTGCCCGTTTGGGGCGATGCAGGTTCAGCAGGTGGGAAATGACGTTCAGGCGTTGAAATGTGATTTATGCGCGCATCGCGAGAGCGGACCTGCCTGTGTGGAGGCGTGTCCAACCCACGCGCTGAGCTGTGTCGATCCCGCCAGATTACGCACGGAACGGCTGCGTAACCTGGCGTAAGGTGCTACAGGCCGTTTTCGTGCCAGGCGTTTTCAATCTCTTCGGCGAGAATTTTCACGCCCGCTTCGATTTTTTCCGGGTCGGGAACGTAGTTCATGCGCATGCACTGGTGCGTGTGCGGCCACGGTTTATCCAGCCCCGGAAAGAAGTAATCACCCGGCACCATCAGTACGCCGCGTTTTTTCAGGCGCTGATAGAGCAGCTCTGTCGTAATCGGCAGATCCTTAAACCACAGCCACAGGAAAATCGCTCCCTCTGGTTTATGGATCAGGCAGCGTTCTTCAGGTAAATAACGGCGAAGTATCGCGATCGTCTCCTGTACGCGCTGGTAATAGAACGGTTTGATCACGTCATTCGACAGACGCAGCAGGTCGTTGCGTTTAATCATTTCACACATCATCGCCGGGCCAATGCCGCCCGGCGAAAGGCTGATAATGCCGTTCATATTGGTAATGGCGGTGATGATTTTTTCATTGGCGATGATGATGCCGCAGCGGCTGCCTGGCAGGCCCAGCTTGGAGAGGCTCATGCACAGTACGATGTTCGGGTTCCACAGCGGACGTGCTTCGCTGAAGATAATGCCCGGGAACGGTACGCCATAGGCGTTATCGATCACCAACGGGATGCCGTGCTGATTAGCCAGCGCATCCAGCTTCATCAGCTCGTCGTCAGTGATGACGTTACCCGTCGGGTTGGTGGGACGCGATACGCAGATCATGCCCGTCTCTTCGCCCACATGCAGGTGTTCAAAATCGACGTGGTATTTGAACTGGCCTTCCGGGAGCAGCTCAATATTCGGGCGCGCTGAGACGAACAGGTCTTCTTCCAGGCCGGAATCGGCATAGCCGATATACTCCGGAGCCAACGGGAACAGTACCTTTTTGGTGGTGCCGTCGGCGCGACGTCCTGCGAACAGATTGAACAAGTAGAAAAACGCGCTCTGGCTGCCGTTTGTTAGTGCAATATTCTGTGGTTCGATATCCCAACCCAGCTCTTCACGCAGCATATCGGCGAGGAGTGTCAGCAGTTCAGTTTTACCCTGAGGGCCGTCGTAATTGCACAGTGCCTCAGTCGCTTTGCCATTTTCCAGCATCTGAGCCAGCAGCGTCTGGAAATACTCATTCATCTCCGGGATTTGAGCCGGGTTTCCGCCGCCGAGCATGATTGCGCCCGGTGTGCGCAGCCCGTCGTTGAGATCCTCCATCAGGCGGGTAATGCCTGAATGGCGGGTAAATTTGTCGCCGAAAAGTGAAAACGTCATAGCAGGTGATCTGTCGAGCTTATTATGAAAGTGGGTAACCATAACGCTAGCATCGTGTGGGTGCAAATCGAGAGGTGAGAGAGGGTTTGTGGTTTTGTAGGGAGAATTGATATTTATTCAGTGAATTGTTCTGGTGGTTTTTTATCCCCTCTCCCCAAAGGGGCGAGGGGGAAAGACGGCTCCGTGCGGTTCCCTCTCCCTTCGGGGAGAGGGGTAGCGTGAGGGGCTGTTTATTGATTACCCGCCCACACTATCATCGCTTTATCGCCATTATGCTCACGCACAAAGCCATATCCTTCTTTCAGTGAAAGCGTGGTTTGTTTGCCTTCACCAATGGCCGGATGGCGGGCGCGGAACTGCCCCAGTATCTGCCAGTGGGCAACGGTGACCGCTTCCTTGCCCGTGACGTCCTGCCAGTTCATATCAGAGCGCGTTCCCTGTAGCGGGTCGGAACCTGTTGGGCCGAATGGACGCTCAGATTCATCCCCGTAGTAGATTTGTACACTGCCCGGTGCCAGCAACAGCAGTTCAGCGGCGCGCTGGCCCCCTTCGCGGAACAGGCGCGTATCGTGCGAAGAGAGGTAGCTCAGAACATTGAAGCTTTGCAGTTTTTCCGCCATCTGCTGCCAGGTCATGTCCATGTCGGCCAGGCAATCCACCGCTTTTGCCGCCTGCTCCTGGTAATCGAAGTTGATCATCGCATCGAAACCGTGGCGGTAGTAATCGCTCTGCATGACGCCGTGGCCCCAGGATTCCCCGGTCATCCAGAATGGCGCGTTGTCGGGTTTTTTGTCCGGGTTCGCGGCTTTCCACGCGGCCAGCGCCTGGCTTGCCTGGTCTTTCAGCTGTTGCCAGGCTGCAAGCTCAACGTGTTTTGCGGTATCAACACGGAAACCGTCGATACCGTAGTCGCGCACCCACTGACTGAGCCAGTGAGTCAGGTAGTCACGCGGGGTGTAGCCAGAGATGGCTTTCGCATGGGTATCGGGCTTGTGTTGATAGAAGTTTGGCAAGCCGGAAGGTGTCGTGGATTCCGTTTTCAGATCCGGTAAAAATGCCAGCGACATGGTCAAATCGTCAAAGCCGGGGTTGTCATAATCGCCGATGTCGGTGCGGATCCATTTTTTACCCCACCATTTTTCCCATGCGGCTTTGTCGCTGAAGTTAATGTAATCATTGAAGCTGTGCCAGCTTTGACCGGCACCCGGCTTCCAGTCCGTCCAGTGTTCACCCAGCGTTTTTTTCAGCTCATCACCCTGCAGATACAGCGCACCAAACTGGTACGTCTGCATGTCTGCAAGGGTGGCGTAGCCCGTGTGGTTCATGACGATGTCGAACAGGATACGGATACCACGTTTGTGCGCTTCGTCGACCAGATGGCGTAAATCATCTTCGGTGCCCATGTTGGCATCGAGCTTCGTCCAGTCCTGCGTGTAGTAGCCGTGATAGGCGTAGTGCGGGAAGTCGCCTTTGGTGCCACCACCCACCCAGCCGTGGATCTGCTCCAGCGGGGAGCTGATCCAGAGCGCATTCACGCCCAGTTGCTGCAAATAATCGAGCTTTCCGGTAAGCCCTTTAAGATCGCCACCGTGGAAGGTACCAATCTCCTGCATGCCATCTTTGTGGCGGCCATAGCTGTTGTCGTTGGTGGGATCGCCATTAACAAAGCGATCGGTCAGCACGAAATAGACGGTGGCGTTTTGCCAGCTAAACTGCGCGGGTTTGTCTGTTTCGGCGCGCTCAAGCAACAGCAGGCCGTTGCTGTTGGCGGCAGGCTGAAGGGTGATTTTTCCATTCTGCACCGTTGCCGTTTGCTTACTGTAGAAATCCCGCACCACGGAGCCTTCCGGGAAGGTGCTGCTGACTTCAAGCGTCAACGGTTTACCGTCCCATTTCGGACACTGGCGGATGACGTTCGCGACAGGTTGTTCCGCTGCGCTCTGGATGGTCAGCATCAGGGTGGGTGTGCCGGAGCGAGTATCGATACGCATCTGGTACTCACCGTCGCGGAACAGACGCCACTGCGGTGGCGTGCCCTCACAGGGTTTTAGCGACAGCATCTCATTAAGTTTTATTGCACCCGTTGGCTGCCAGCACGTGTTGTCAAAACTCACAGTGAGAGGACGAGTACCCTTCGTCAGCTTTGTCTGGCTGGTGAACACGCCAGTGCCTTCGGCATTAAACGTGGTAAACCCCGGCGATGACCAGCCCGCGTGTGCCAGTGCGGGTAACATCAGAAAAGCTAATGCGGTGCGTTTCATTCCATTTTCCTGTCGCGGCATTTTTAGCCAGTGTGCCATCTGACGCTGATGAAAAACTCATCCCCCTGGTGCTTTCTCCCGGGAGTATGCGAAAGGATGAGTGATCCCGCGCAAAATTAGAGAGTTATCTGCGATATCAAACACAATTTCTCAGGAATGATGCTTTAGTGAGCAGTTTTTTGGTGACATAGTTTCGGAATTGGACTATTTCTTTAGATGCTCTTGAAGTCTATTTTTGTTATGATTTGAGATTCCGCTCTCAAATTTGTGAAAAAAATAAGGTGTTGGAATGTTTATATCCGACCAGGAGACCTAATGATGTCGACCCCCATTCGACGATTTGGGGCTACGTTACTCGTGTTACTCACTGTGGCATTTTCAGGTGAGGTGCTTGCGAAAACGCACACGGATACAACGAGTAAAAAGGCCCACGTCATAAAGACGACAAGTAGTAAGGTTAGCAGTAAACAAGAGTATTCTCGCAATAGTGCAAAGAGTAGTTCACTTCCTGATTTGCGAAAATACCCTTCCGGGACACCAAGGAAAAAAGCGTTTCTCCGGACGGTAATGCCTTACATTACGAGTCAAAATGCCGCGATTACTGCGGATCGTAACTGGATGATCTCAAAACAGTACGATAGCCGCTGGTCGCCTGCTGAACGCACGCGTCTGAAAGATATCGCGAAGCGCTACAAGGTGAGCTGGAACGGTAACACACGTCACGTGCCGTGGAACTCTCTCTTAGAGCGTGTGGATATCATCCCAGGCAGCATGGTTGCGACGATGGCTGCCGCCGAAAGTGGCTGGGGGACGTCTAAGCTGGCACGCAGCAACAACAACCTCTTCGGCATGAAATGCGTCAAAGGCCGTTGTAACGATGCTCCAGGTAAAGTGAAAGGCTATTCACAGTTTGAATCGGTTAAAGATTCCGTGAATGCTTATGTGGTGAACCTGAACACGCACCCCGCTTACTCTTCGTTCCGTAAGTCACGCGCTCAGCTGCGTAAAGCGGATCAGGAATTGACGGCCAGCACGATGATCCACAAGCTGAAAGGGTATTCCACCCAGGGACAGAGCTATAACAACTATCTGTTTGCTATGTTCCAGGACAATCAGCGTCTTATCGCCGCACATATGTAATCCCAAAAAAACGCCTTCCGATGGAAGGCGTTTTCTTTTCTACAGCAGCACCTCACTGTAACGCTCCCGATACTCCTTTGGCGTGGTGTCATACTCTTTCCTGAACACCGAGTAGAAATACTGCAACGACGGGTAGCCACACATCTGCGAGATTTCGTTGATAGACAGCGACGTGGAGATCAGCAGACTGCGTGCTTTCTCCAGTTTTTCCGCATGAATGACAGCATGAATGGTTTCGCCCACTTCCTCTTTAAAGCGTTTTTCCAGATTCGAACGAGAAATACCGACCGAATCCAGCACCTGATCGACCTTGATGCCTTTGCAGGCATGGTTGCGGATGTAGTGCATGGCCTGAATGACGGCCGGATCGTTTAAGGAGCGATAATCCGTTGAGCGGCGTTCTACCACGCGCACAGGGGGAACCAGCAAACGCTGGAGCGGCAGGGATTCGTTATCCAGCAGGCGATGAAGTAACTTTGCGGCCTGATAACCCATCTGACGGGTTCCCTGCGCCACGGAGGAGAGTGCCACGCGCGAAAGGTAACGCGTAAGCTCTTCGTTATCGATGCCAATCACGCACAGCTTTTCGGGTACCGGAATATGCAAATGTTCACAGACCTGTAGCACGTGGCGGGCACGGGCGTCTGTTACCGCAATAATTCCGGTTTGCGGCGGCAGTGTTTGCAGCCAGTCTGCCAGTCGGTTTTGCGCGTGCTGCCAGTTTTCGGGGGCGGTTTCCAGCCCCTGATAGACCACCCCACGATACTTCTCCTGCGCAACCAGCTGGCAAAATGCATACTCACGCTCCATTGCCCAGCGCTTTCCGCTTGAGACGGGTAAACCGTAAAAGGCGAAGCGGTGCACGCCTTTCTCTTTTAAATGGAGAAACGCGTTCTCTACCAGCGCGTGGTTATCGGTAGCGATATAGTGAACCGGCGGGTAGTGCTCGGGTGAGTGGTAAGAGCCGCCGACGCCCACAATGGGGACGTCGACGTCAGCCAGCAGTTGTTCAATTACCGGATCGTCATAGTCGGCGATGACGCCATCGCCCAGCCAGTCTTTGATGTTCTCGAGGCGAGTGCGGAAATCTTCCTCAATGAAAATATCCCACTCGGATTGCGACGCCTGCAAATATTCCCCAACTCCTTCAACCACCTGGCGGTCGTAGGCTTTGTTGGCATTGAATAACAACGTAATGCGGTGACGCTTTTCAAACATGGCTTACTATCCCATAAGTAACAATACTGTTCTCAGGCTCGCCGCTTGGTTGCCGAGTCCATCCAGACTGCCAGCAAAAGAATGGCACCTTTCACGATATACTGCCAAAACGTCGGGACGTCCATCATACTCATTCCGTTATCCAGCGAAGCCATAATAAATGCCCCCATCACGGCACCTGCCACACTGCCAACACCACCTGCGAGACTGGTTCCGCCAATGACGCAGGCGGCGATGGCATCCAGCTCTGCGATGTTACCGGCAGACGGTGAACCAGCCCCCAGACGCGAGCTAAGGATCAGCCCCGCAATAGCCACCATCAGGCCGTTGATGGCAAAGACGGCAAGTTTGGTGCGTTCCACGTTAATACCCGAAAGACGCGCGGCTTCAAGGTTGCCACCGATGGCATAAATACGGCGACCAAATGCGGTGCGCGTGGCCATAAACATTCCGCCCAGCAGTAAAAGTGCCAGCAGCAGTACCGGGGTCGGGACGCCGCGATAGTCATTCAAAAGCCAGATGGCACCCAGCACAATTACAGCAGTAAGGGCCTGACGCCCCACAACGGATGTGGACGCTGGCGAAGCCAGACCCAACGACTGACGGCGCATACGCCCACGCCATTGCCACGCAACAAATGCCAGCAGGCCCATGACACCGATCGTAAAGCCCACGCCATCAGAGAGGTAGCTTTGACCAATCTGCGACATAGCCGCGCTGGTGGGGGAGACGGTGGTGCCGTTGGTGATACCAATCAATATCCCGCGGAAGGCCAGCATCCCCGCCAGGGTAACGATGAACGACGGGACTTTCCGGTATGCAACCCACCAGCCGTTCCAGGTCCCAAGCAATAACCCCAGTACCAGCGTAACCGCGACGGTCAGCGGCAGCGGCCAGCCGAGCCAGACGTCAAAAATCGCTGCGACACCGCCGAGCAGACCCATCATCGACCCCACCGACAGATCGATTTCCGCTGAGATAATCACAAACACCATTCCCACGGCCAGAATGCCGGTGATGGCAGTCTGGCGTAGCAGGTTAGAGACATTACGTGCGCTGAGGTAAGAGCCATCGGTCATCCAGGTAAAGAACAACATGATGGCGATAATCGCTGCAATCATCACAAAAACCTGCAGGTTCAGCGCTTTTAGCCCCGCGAATGCGCCGGGTGTCGGCACTGCGACTTTGATATCAGACGGATTGCTTTTCGACATGACGTTCGCTCCTTAAGGCGGCTTCCATGACCTGCTCCTGCGTCAGGTTCTGGTTAATCAGGTTGGCTTTCAGTTTCCCCTCGTGCATGACCAACACGCGGTCGCTCAGGCCCAGCACTTCAGGGAGTTCAGACGAGATGACAATGACGGCAATCCCTTGCTGCACAAGCTGATTAATCAGTTTGTAGATTTCATATTTCGCACCGATATCAATCCCGCGAGTGGGTTCATCCAGGATTAATATTCGCGGGTTGAGGAGCAGGCAGCGCGCCAGAATGGCCTTCTGCTGGTTACCACCGCTCAACCGGCCAATGGCCAGTTCCGGAGAGGATGTTTTCACCTTGAGTCTGGCGAGTGACTGGAGAGTGCACTGTTGTTCTGCGGCATCATCCAGGCTGCTCAGCGCACCGGAAAACTGATTGAGTGCCGCAAGCGTGATGTTTTTACCAACGGCCATGACCGGTACGATGCCGTCTTTTTTGCGGTCTTCAGGCACCATTGCAATACCGTGGGCAATCGCCTGCTGGCAGTTGTTGATGCGTACCTGTTCCCCGTCGATATAAATCGAGCCTTCCCAGCGACCCGGCCAAACGCCGAAAAGACACTGCACGGCTTCGGTACGCCCGGCCCCGACCAGACCTGCGATGCCGAGGATTTCGCCACGGTGGAGGGAGAAGGCGATATTGTTCACGCGCTTGATATGACGGTTAACGGGGTGCCAGGCGGTCAGGTTCTCCACGCGCAACACCTCTTCACCCACGGTGTGGGGTTCATTCGGGTAGAGCGCAGTAAGCTCGCGCCCTACCATCATGGTAATGATGTCATCTTCACTCATGCCTGCCGCTTCACGCGTACCGATGTGTTGCCCGTCGCGGATCACGCAGATGGTGTCGGAAATGGCTTTCACCTCATTGAGCTTGTGCGAAATGTAGATGCAGGCAATGCCGTGGTTTTGCAGGTCGCGAATGATATTGAGCAGGACGGCCGTTTCCTGTTCGGTAAGTGAGGCGGTTGGCTCATCAAGGATCAGCAGACGCACCTGTTTGTTCAGTGCCTTCGCGATCTCAACCAACTGCTGTTGCCCCAGCCCCAAATCACCCACGCGCGTGTCTGGTGAAATCGCGAGGCTCACCTGGGCCAGCAATTTTTCACAACGCAGCGTCATGGTGTCGTAATCCAGTACGCCGTGGTGCGAAATTTCGGCTCCCAGGAAAATGTTCTCCAGCACGGTGAGATGTTTCACCAGCGCCAGCTCCTGGTGAATAATGGCGATGCCTTTACGTTCGGTATCGCGAATGTGTGTGGCCTGAATAACCTCTCCGGCAAAGACGATTTCGCCCTCGTAGCTGCCGTGCGGGTAGATCCCGCACAACACTTTCATCAGTGTTGATTTGCCTGAGCCGTTTTCGCCGCACAGTGACACCACTTCACCGGGGTTCAACCGCAGGCTCACGTTGTCGACCGCTTTCACCGCACCAAAGCGTTTGGTGATGCTTTTCATTTCTAATAAATAAGGCATAACTGCTCCACATGACCCGAAGGAAGAACAGCACAAGTCGATGCGCCCCCGCAGGGCAGGGGCAGCGCTGGATTACAGTTCACTCTTTTTGTGGAAACCGTCTTTGATGACGGTGGCGTCAATATTCTCTTTATTGACTTCGATTGGTGTGAGCAGGCGAGCCGGAACATCTTTGAGTCCGTTGTTCAGAGTGGCGTCTGCTTTGGGTTGCTGACCATTACCCAGCTCCACGGCAATTTCAGCTGCCGTATTCGCCAGCTCGGTGATGGGTTTATAAACCGTCATGGTTTGCGTACCCGCCATGATGCGTTTTACACCGGCGAGATCGGCATCCTGACCAGAAATGGCGACTTTCCCGGCAAGACCCTGGGCGCTAAGTGCCTGAATGGCACCGCCTGCGGTGGCATCGTTGGATGCCACTACCGCATCAATTTTGTTGTTGTTGGCCGTTAACGCGTTTTCCATAATTTTCAGCGCGTTTTCTGGAAGCCAGCCGTCAGCCCATTGATCGCCCACCACTTTAATCTTACCGTCATCAATATACGGCTTAAGGACTTTCATTTGACCCTGGCGGAACAGTTTGGCGTTGTTATCAACAGGAGAGCCGCCCATCAGGAAATAATTTCCCTGAGGCACTTTATCGATCAGGCTTTTGGCTTGTAATTCGCCCACTTTCTCGTTGTCGAACGAAATATAATAATCAATGTCCGCATTATTAATCATGCGGTCATATGCCAGCACTTTTATGCCTTCTTGTTTGGCTTCTTTCACTACGTTACTTAATACCTGGCCGTTATACGGGATAATGACCAGCACATCGACGCCACGGTTAATCATATTCTCAATTTGCGACATTTGCGTTTCTTCGTTGCCGTTAGCCGACTGAACAAACACGCTTGCACCGAGTGATTCGGCTTTTTTCACAAAAATATCGCGATCTTTTTGCCAGCGCTCCAGACGGAGGTCATCAATCGCCATGCCAATTTTGACCTCTTTTGCATGCCCGGCAAAGCTGGCAAGCAGCAGAGTAGTGCAGAGAGTAAGGGACAGGTTCTTTATCTTCATAATTATAGGGCCTTTTTGTAGGGGTATGTTGCTGCTGAGATAAAAGAAACATTCACTGCTTAGACGCAGCAAATTTTTAACGTGGAAAGGCGGGCTGGCAATTACAGATTTTTATCTTCTCATTATGATATTTGGTTTATTTCTGAATTTATGACCGCGATCGGATTTTAAAATGCGTAACCTATTAATTACATTTGATTCTGGAATATGCGCCGGAAAATAGGTTGCCTGCTCATATTTTGCGAGCCAGCGCACAGTTGTGCATTCTCTCAATAGCAGTGTGAAATAACGTAATTGAGCAAGCTGGAATGTGTATTCACTATTACTGACGTCACAATACTTCGCCGCATACCCTGATTATGGAGCTCAATATGCAAGCTTATTTCGACCAACTCGATCGCGTTCGTTACGAAGGCCCGAAAACGACCAATCCTTTAGCATTTCGTCACTACAACCCGGATGAGCTGGTACTGGGTAAGCGCATGGAAGATCATCTGCGCTTTGCCGCCTGTTACTGGCATACCTTCTGCTGGAATGGAGCCGATATGTTCGGCGTGGGCGCTTTCGACCGCCCGTGGCAACAGCCGGGTGAAGCCATTGAGCTGGCAAAACGTAAAGCGGACGTCGCTTTTGAATTTTTCCACAAGCTGAACGTACCGTACTACTGCTTCCATGATGTGGATGTCTCGCCAGAAGGCGCATCGCTGAAAGAGTATCTGAACAACTTCGCGCAGATGGTGGATGTGCTGGCAGCAAAACAGCAACAAAGCGGCGTGAAGCTGCTCTGGGGCACAGCAAACTGCTTCACCAACCCACGTTATGGTGCCGGTGCGGCCACGAACCCAGACCCGGAAGTGTTTAGCTGGGCGGCAACGCAGGTTGTGACCGCGATGAACGCCACGCACCAACTGGGTGGTGAGAACTATGTACTGTGGGGTGGCCGTGAAGGTTATGAAACCTTGCTGAACACCGACCTGCGTCAGGAGCGTGAGCAGATTGGCCGCTTCATGCAGATGGTTGTCGAGCATAAGCACAAAATCGGCTTCCGCGGCACGCTGTTGATTGAGCCGAAGCCACAAGAGCCAACCAAGCATCAGTACGATTACGACGTTGCCACCGTGTACGGCTTCCTGAAGCAATTCGGTCTGGAAAAAGAGATCAAAGTAAACATTGAGGCCAACCACGCAACGCTTGCGGGTCACTCCTTCCACCATGAAATTGCTTCTGCCATTGCACTGGGTATCTTCGGCTCTGTGGATGCTAACCGTGGTGATGCACAGCTGGGCTGGGATACCGATCAGTTCCCGAACAGCGTGGAAGAGAATGCGCTGGTGATGTACGAAATCATCAAGGCGGGGGGCTTCTCAACCGGTGGTCTCAACTTCGACGCCAAAGTGCGCCGCCAGAGTACCGATAAATACGATCTGTTCTATGGTCATATTGGCGCGATGGATACGATGGCGCTGGCGCTGAAAGTCGCGGCTCGTATGATTGAAGACGGTGAGCTGGATAAACGCGTTGCGAAGCGTTATAGCGGCTGGAACAGTGAGCTGGGCCAGCAAATTTTGAAAGGTCAGTTATCGCTTGCGGATATCGCGAAGTACGCTGAACAGCATCATTTGGCACCGCAGCATCAGAGCGGGCATCAGGAACTGCTGGAAAACCTGGTCAATCACTATCTGTTCGATAAGTAACAGGCAGTCGAGGAAAACGTCGGCCCGGTAAGCACAACGCCACCGGGCATTTTCAGTTAAGGGATCCACTATATGTATATCGGGATTGATCTTGGCACATCGGGTGTGAAAGCCATTCTGTTAAGTGAGCAGGGCGACGTGTTAGCAACGCAGACAGAAAAACTGCAGGTGTCACGTCCGCATCCGCTATGGTCGGAGCAAGACCCGGAGCAGTGGTGGCAGGCGACAGATAGCGCCATTAAAGCCTTAGGTGAGCGACATAGCTTGCGTGAGGTAAAAGCGATTGGTATCGCCGGGCAAATGCATGGTGCAACGCTGCTGGATGCGCAGCATCGCGTGTTACGCCCGGCTATTCTCTGGAACGACGGCCGCTGCGCGGAAGAGTGCGCAATGCTCGAAGGCCGTGTGCCCACGTCTCGTGAGATCACCGGTAACCTGATGATGCCCGGTTTTACCGCGCCAAAATTACTGTGGGTGCAGCGCCACGAACCGGAAATTTTCCGTCAGGTGGCAAAAGTATTACTGCCAAAAGATTATCTGCGTTTTCGCATGACGGGTGATTTTGCCAGCGATATGTCCGACGCCGCTGGCACGATGTGGCTTGATGTGGCGAAACGTGACTGGAGCGAGGCGATGCTTGATGCCTGCCATCTGACGCGTGAACATATGCCTGCGCTCTTTGAAGGCTGCGAGATCACGGGGACGTTAGATCCCTCCATTGCGAAACGCTGGAATATCCCTGCCGTGCCGGTTGTTGCCGGAGGCGGTGATAACGCGGCGGGTGCCGTGGGTGTCGGGATGGTTGAGTCGGGACAGGCCATGCTGTCGCTTGGCACGTCTGGTGTCTATTTTGCCGTCAGCGACGGTTATCGCAGCAACCCTGAAAGTGCCGTTCACAGTTTCTGCCATGCGCTTCCTGGAAAATGGCACCTGATGTCGGTGATGTTGAGTGCCGCATCCTGTCTGGACTGGGCGGTGAAACTCACCGGGATGAGCGATGTTCCGGCGTTGATATCCGCAGCGCAACAGGCGGATGAGAGCGCAGGTGCTGTCTGGTTTTTACCGTATCTTTCCGGTGAACGTACGCCACACAACAACCCGGAAGCGAAAGGGGTGTTCTTTGGCTTAACCCATCAACATGGCCCGGCAGAGCTGGCCCGGGCAGTGCTGGAAGGGGTTGGATACGCGCTGGCGGATGGCATGGACGTGGTACATGACTGTGGTCTGAAGCCATCAGGTATTACGCTGATTGGCGGCGGGGCACGCAGCAGTTACTGGCGGCAGATGCTGTCTGATATCAGCGGGCTGCAGCTGGATTACCGTACCGGAGGCGATGTTGGGCCTGCACTCGGTGCGGCGCGACTGGCGCAGATTGCAGTGGAGCCTGGGACACCATTGTCTCAACTTTTACCACAGTTGCCGCTTGAACAGCGTCATCTGCCTGACGCGAAAAAACACGCACTTTACGCAGAACGGCGTGATGTGTTCCGCCGGATTTATCAGCAGCTTTTACCGCTGATGTCGTAAACACCCACCCGGCGCTGCGCTTGCACGGTAAGCGCAGCGCCGCCGGGCTAGCTCACAAATTTGCGCGTGTCTATTTTTTGCAACAGTATGGACAGGAACAAACTCACTACCAGCGTGGCGGTGAAAATCCAGATAATATCCAGCAGCGGCCAGCTTTTGAGTTCAACGCCGCGCGTTCGCAGCGCGTGGATCACCAGTGCGTGAAAACCGTAAATTCCCAGCGAGTGCCGGGAAATAAACCCCAGCACGGGGAGGGGGCGCGCATTCAGCGTGTTTTTGACGAGCGTCAGCAGGGACATCGCGCAGATAAAGACCATCGGGCCGCAGTACAGATACCAGGTGTCGGCAAAGTTACCGCGCCATTGCAGCTCGTACAGTGTCCCGCGCGAAATGACCATCACGCCGAGGATAAATAACGCCCCACACAGCCAGTTCAGCCCGCGTCTTTGGGTATCCATCATGCCGATAGCACGCCCCAGCATGCCGTACAGCACGTAGTAAAAGGTATCGCCGTTGATATAGAGGTTGACCGGCAGCCATTCAACGCCGTCAATTTTTTGCGAGAGCGTATTCGGGTTTGCCACCACGCCAATCACCACCATCAGCGCCAGCAGCATCTTACCGCTGACGTTTTTCACCTGAATCAGCGGTGAAACCAGATAAATAACGATGATGGCGAAGAAAAACCACAGATGATAGAACACCGGTTTTTGCAGCAGGTATTTCAGCGATATCACGGGGTTAATTGAAGTGAACAGCGTGATGTACAGCAGCGCGACGGCACTGTAGAACCCTAGGCACGAGGCTATACGTATGAAGTGCCTCGGCTGCGCGCTACGCTCGCCAAAAAAAAGGAAGCCGGAAATCATAAAGAACAGTGGCACGCTCACGCGCGACGCGGAATTGAGAATATTGGCGATATCCCAGTTAACGTGGCTGATACTGTGCGCATTGGTGACATACCAGGTCGTGGTGTGGATCATCACTACCATCAGGCACGCTATTCCTCGCAGGTTATCAATCCAGTTAATTTTCGACTGCATCAGTTCCTCTGTTTTCCTGGTAAAAAGAGTGTGACTGCCATTGTGTAAAAATCTTCCCTTAGAAAATTCTGAGTTTTATGGCGCTGGCTTGTATGCAGGCCGCGAGATTCGCAGAATGCCAGACCTTAATCTATAAATCCTGATACTAAAAATAACAGCCACTGACCAGGGCGGTAATAAAAATGATGATGACGCGCGTGGTATCACTCTTTCTGCTGCTTACGCTTGCGGGATGCAGTGCTCCGCAAGATGCTCCCGTGCAGCGAGCGCAGCAGGGCAAAATTGGCCCGGAACATTCCCTGAACATGGAACAACTCTGTAAAGATCAGGCCGCCCACCGCTATAATTCTGATGTTCAGAACATTGAGGTCACCGGGTTTGAGCATTTTCAGGGAAGCTATGAGCTGCGGGGCCATACCTCTCGTAAAGAGGGCTTTGTCTGTTCGTTTGACGCGGACGGTCAGTTTTTACACCTCTCAATGCGCTAACGTGCTCGCATAATCAGCAGCCAGACGCCTTCGGAGTTCTGGCTGAAAGGCTTATTTCCCCAATTTTCCCTAAACAAACCCGTTTCATACTGTATATCTTGCAGGCAGCGGGTATACTGAACCCTTCCATTTAAAACCACACGTATCCAGCACGAAATACTATGCAAAAGTTTGATACCAAGACCTTCCAGGGCCTGATCCTGACCTTACAGGATTACTGGGCTCGTCAGGGCTGCACCATTGTTCAACCTTTGGACATGGAAGTTGGCGCAGGCACTTCACACCCGATGACCAGCTTACGCGCGTTGGGGCCAGAGCCAATGGCGACTGCCTATGTGCAGCCATCTCGTCGTCCAACTGATGGCCGTTACGGCGAAAACCCGAACCGTCTGCAGCACTACTATCAGTTCCAGGTGGTGATTAAGCCATCGCCAGACAATATTCAGGAACTGTATCTCGGGTCGCTGAAAGAGCTGGGTATGGATCCGACCATCCACGACATTCGTTTCGTGGAAGATAACTGGGAAAACCCAACGCTGGGTGCCTGGGGTCTGGGTTGGGAAGTGTGGCTGAACGGTATGGAAGTGACGCAGTTTACTTACTTCCAGCAGGTTGGCGGTCTGGAATGTAAACCGATTACCGGTGAAATCACCTACGGTCTGGAACGTCTGGCCATGTACATTCAGGGCGTAGACAGCGTTTACGACCTGGTCTGGAGCGACGGCCCGCTGGGTAAAACTACCTACGGCGACGTGTTCCATCAGAACGAAGTGGAGCAATCCACCTATAACTTCGAATACGCGGATGTGGACTTCCTGTTCACCTGCTTCGAGCAGTACGAGAAAGAAGCACAGCAACTGCTGGCGCTGGAAACTCCGCTGCCGCTGCCTGCTTACGAGCGTATTCTGAAGGCCGCCCACAGCTTCAACCTGCTGGACGCCCGCAAAGCCATCTCCGTGACTGAACGTCAGCGCTACATTCTGCGTATTCGTACCCTGACCAAAGCCGTTGCTGAAGCTTACTACGCGTCCCGTGAAGCCCTTGGCTTCCCGATGTGCAACCGAAACAAATAAGAGGCGGCCATGTCTGAGAAAACTTTCCTGGTGGAAATCGGCACCGAAGAGCTGCCACCAAAAGCCCTGCGCAGCCTGGCTGAATCTTTTGCTGCGAACGTGACTGCTGAGCTGGATAACGCTGGCCTGGCGCACGGTAAAATTGAATGGTTTGCTGCACCGCGTCGTCTGGCGCTGAAAGTGGCAAATCTGGCGGCGTCTCAGCCGGATCGTGAAGTCGAGAAACGTGGCCCGGCGATTGCACAGGCGTTTGACGCTGAAGGCAAACCGAGCAAAGCGGCAGAAGGCTGGGCGCGTGGTTGCGGTATCACCGTTGACCAGGCCGAGCGTCTGAGCACCGATAAAGGTGAATGGCTGCTGTACCGTGCTCACGTGAAAGGCGAGAGTGCAGAAGCGCTGCTGCCAGATATGGTGGCGACGTCACTGGCGAAACTGCCGATTCCAAAACTGATGCGCTGGGGTGCAAGCGACGTACACTTCGTGCGTCCGGTTCACACCGTGACCCTGCTGCTGGGCGATGCTGTTATCCCGGGTACCATTCTGGGCGTGGCGTCCGATCGCGTGATCCGCGGCCACCGCTTTATGGGTGAGCCAGAGTTCACCATCGACAACGCCGATCAGTATCCAGAGATCCTGCTGGAGCGCGGTAAAGTCATTGCTGACTACGAACTGCGTAAAGAAAAAATCAAAGCGGACGCAGAAGAAGCGGCGCGCAAA
Source organism: Enterobacter sp. LM3 (assembly GCF_046622475.1). Lineage (NCBI taxonomy): Bacteria > Pseudomonadati > Pseudomonadota > Gammaproteobacteria > Enterobacterales > Enterobacteriaceae > Enterobacter > Enterobacter sp. LM3. The sequence continues at coordinate 105,153 of NZ_JBJURN010000012.1, forward strand.
ATTGGCGGCAACGCTGATTTGAGCGAAAGCCTGCTGGAAGAAGTGACCTCTCTGGTTGAATGGCCGGTGGTGCTGACCGCGAAGTTCGAAGAGAAATTCCTCGCCGTTCCGGCTGAAGCACTGGTGTACACCATGAAGGGTGACCAGAAGTACTTCCCGGTCTATGCCAACGACGGCAAGCTGCTGCCAAACTTCATCTTCGTGGCGAACATCGAATCCAAAGATCCGATCCAGATTATTTCTGGTAACGAGAAAGTGGTTCGTCCGCGTCTGGCAGATGCCGAGTTCTTCTTCAATACCGACCGCAAAAAGCGTCTGGAAGATCATCTGCCGCGTCTGCAGACCGTGCTGTTCCAGCAACAGCTGGGTACGCTGCGCGACAAAACCGACCGTATCGCAGAGCTGTCCGGCTGGATCGCCCGTGAAATCGGGGCTGACGTGAACCACGCGACCCGTGCTGGTTTGCTGTCCAAGTGCGACCTGATGACCAACATGGTGTTCGAATTTACCGACACCCAGGGCGTAATGGGGATGCACTACGCGCGTCACGATGGTGAAGCGGAAGACGTGGCTGTCGCCCTGAACGAGCAGTACCAGCCGCGTTTCGCGGGTGATGACCTGCCGTCTAACCCGGTTGCCTGTGCGGTGGCGATTGCCGACAAGATGGACACCCTGGCGGGTATCTTCGGTATCGGCCAGCATCCGAAAGGCGACAAAGACCCGTTTGCACTGCGTCGTGCCGCGCTGGGTGTGCTGCGTATCATCGTTGAGAAGAACCTGAACCTGGATCTGCAGACCCTGACGGAAGAAGCGGTGCGTCTGTACGGCGACAAGCTGACCAATACCAACGTTGTGGATGACGTGATCGACTTTATGCTCGGCCGTTTCCGTGCGTGGTATCAGGACGAAGGTTATACCGTCGACACTATTCAGGCGGTACTGGCGCGTCGTCCGACCCGTCCGGCAGATTTCGATGCGCGTATGAAGGCGGTTTCCCACTTCCGTACCCTGGAAGCGGCATCTGCGCTGGCTGCGGCTAACAAGCGTGTATCCAACATCCTCGCGAAGTCCGACGAAACGCTGAACGAGCGCGTGAACGCCGCGACGCTGAAAGAGCCGGAAGAGATCGCTCTGGCGATGCAGGTTGTGGTACTGCGCGACAAGCTGGAGCCGTTCTTCGCGGAAGGCCGCTACCAGGAAGCACTGGTTGAACTGGCTGAGCTGCGTGAAGTGATTGACGCCTTCTTCGAGAAAGTGATGGTGAACGTAGAAGATAAAGATCTGCGTATTAACCGTCTCTCTATGCTCGAAAAACTGCGCGAGCTGTTCCTGCGCGTGGCGGATATTTCGCTGCTGCAGTAAGGTGCCCGTTGTTACAAATGCTAAAAACCCGCTTCGGCGGGTTTTTTTATGGGTCTTTTGTAGGGCGGATACGCGTAGCGTCATCCGGCAGGTTTAGCCGATCGCGACTGTGCCTTCGTCCGTCTGCAGCCAGCGTGGTGCCTTCAGCGTATCGGCAAAGTAGCTGACCAGTTCGCACAGCAAATCTTCCATCACGATTTCAGATTGTCGCGGCAGTGAACCGTTCATCAGCAACTGCGTAATCTCCTGACAGTAGCGCCCCAGCTGATCGCATTCAGGTTCGAAAACCGGAACGCGTGAAGGAAGTTCTTCCACGGTCAGGCTGGCTTTTAAATATTCGGGGACAGGTTCCAGAAGCGTGGGTTGCAGAAGATTCAGGCAAGCGGACAGTCTGCCGTAGAGCGCCATTTTTTGGGTGGGTTCTTCGCAATCAATCAGGACGTCGGTGAAGCGTTCACAGTTATCCGCCAGTTCGGTGAAGGCGGTGGTGTGGTTGAAGGGAAGGGTGATTAAAGAGTCAGCCATAGTCATAACAATAACCTCAGTGAGTGGTATATCTTCCGCCACTGGAGGTTCCAGGCTCGCTGGTGGCGGAACCGAACAGGGTTGGAACGACTGGCCTCACTGACACCAGCGCGCTTTACAGCGCCCCCGTCCGGCTCGCCATTGAAATGTAGCAGGCCGTACGACACAGAGCCTGTGTCGCCAGTGAAGTGAGTCAGGGTTCCAATCCCGGCACCTGATTTTGCAGGCGCGAAGAGAACTTACTGCTCATCAAAACAGGCGGCAACAGTTTTGAGCTATGTTGCTGAGGATATTACCATTTCTGGAAAGAGGCTCGCAAAATTACCGCAATGAGAAATATGCTGCAGGCAGAGGTCTTACAGCGATGCCCTGGTCCGGCTGTAAATCGCTGAGGCATTTCCTGCAGGCCGGGGCGAGGCGCATGGATGCGCCGAGAGGGCGGGTTTTACAGGGATGTTACCTCCGCCCGTCCCCGATAAGCCGGAAGGAATAAGCCGAAGGTACCGCGTAGCGGCGATTTACCGCCGGGAGCCCGGGTTGCCAGGGTGGTGGCGACTGAGCCACCCAGGCACGTTCACCGGTTATGGAGTTACAGAGTAGCAAGGAACATAAAGTGAACGGAATGACCACTACAGCCGTATGTTCCCCCCTCACCCCAGCCCTCTCCCTCAAGGGAGACGGGGTCGTCTGTGCAGGTATTATTTTGTGGAGATCCCTCAGCCCAAAGGGAGTGGGAGTATAAATCGCCCACAATTTAACCTTGAAATGGTCAACAAATTACCGTTATCCTTATCCCCGTTAAATTTCTCCCCCTGGAGCGCCCCCCAAAAATGAACAAACACGACTGATGAATTTCGATCCTTGCTAAACGCTACCGCGTCGGCAGGGGATGTTTTGATTTCATTCAGGAGTGCTTATGGCTCATTTTGCGCAGTCCCCTTCTTTTATTTTGCATCAGGTCACCTGTCAGTTTGCGACGGGCGATACCCTTTTTGGCCCGTTGGATCTGTCGCTGGAGCCGTCTCTGTGCGCACTGGTGGGCCGCAACGGTAGCGGGAAAACACGTCTGTTACGCCTGCTGGCGGGGCTGGATAAACCGGCAAACGGTCATATTGAACGCTTTGGAACATATGTCTATGTGGCACAGCAGCATGATATTTCCCCGCAGACTACGCTTGCGGAACTGCTCGGTTATGACACGATTTTTACGGCGCGTCAGCGTATCGACAGCGGTGATTATCAGCCTGAGGATCTGGATGCGCTCGACGGATACTGGGATTTAGCAGAACGTCTGAGCGACGCGTTTAACAACGCGAAACTCCCGCCGTTTGATCCTGATAAACCCGCTGTAACACTCAGCGGGGGCGAGCGCATTCGCGCATTGCTGTGCGGTGCGTTTACCGCCGGAGCTGACCATCTGTTGCTGGATGAACCCACCAACCACCTCGACAGGGAAGGCCGGGAGTGGTTCTACGACCTGCTTGCCCGCTATCAGGGTGGCGTGCTGGTGGCCTCTCACGACCGTGAGTTACTGACACTGGTGCCGCGCATCCTTGAACTGAGCGTTTCCGGTCTGCGAAGCTATGGCGGGAATTACACGGATTATCAGCGTCAGCGTGAGGCCGAACAGCAGTCTGCCCGCGCGGCGCTGGAACATGCGGCTACAGAGCGCAAGCGCACTCGCACCCGTATGCAAAAGGAGCATGACGACAGCCAGCGGCGTTCGGCAAAAACGCTGCGTACGGTTGATACACTGAATATCGCCTCGTTTGAGCGCATTAAATACAAAATGGCGGCGAAAGAGCGCATTGGCTCCTGGAAAAAACAGCATAACGATCAAAACGATGCGCTGAATGCGGCGGTGAACAGGGCGCGTGAACGGGTTGAAGAGGACAACCCGGTGATGTTCACCCTGCCAGGAAGCCAGATTGCAGAGGGGAAACAGGTGCTGGTGCTGGAAGATCTGGTGCTGCCACATGTGAATATCCCACCGACCAGCTGGCGCATGGCCGGGCCGATGCGTGTAGCGCTAAGAGGGCCGAACGGCTGCGGAAAATCGACGCTGTTAAGAGTCATCCTCGGAGAGATTGCCCCCCGTTCGGGAACCTGCAGGGTGTCGGTGACGTGTGCTTATCTCGATCAACACCTGTCGCAGCTGGATCTTTCGCTATCGGTGATGTCGCACCTGAATCTGGGCAATACGCCGCTGGAAGAGGGGATGCTGCGTACCCGTTTAGCTCAGCTGCAGCTTGGTGCGGATAAGGTCACGCTTCCGCTGGCGGTGTTGAGTGGCGGTGAGCGTTTGAAAGCGGCGCTGGCCTGCGTGTTGTGGCGGGAAGAGGCCACGCAGCTACTGCTTCTGGATGAACCGACTAACCACCTGGATCTGGCATCCGTTCAGGCGATTGAGGCCGCGCTGGTTGGTTTTCCGGGCGCGCTGCTGGTGGTGTCACACGATGAGGCTTTCCTGAAAGGATTAACATTAACGCATGAGCTGGTGTGGGAAGAGGCCGGGTGGCGTTGCGACAACCTTTAAAACACAAGCCCCCGCAGGTGCGGGGGCGGTAACAATCTTAGACTATGCTATCTGTTTGCTGAGTGCCGGATTGGCCTGAATCAGACGCATCAGTTTTAACTCGGTGGCGGAGGGTTTGACACGTTTTGACTCCCACTCCAGCACCATCGCCACGCTGACACCCATTTCTCGGGCGAATTCATCTGTTTTCAGTCCCGTCCCTTTGCGCAATTGTTCAAATTCTGTAAAGGGGTTGGATTTTTGTTGTAGGGTAAATGCCTGCGGTACGTCTTTAAAAACAATCTGTTCCAGACTACTCAACAGCTCAAACTCAGGATCTTTGTATTCCATTGAGAACTCCTCTTAAATCACACTGCGGGATCGTGAACATCAGAGAGCCAATTAAGAATAGTCGGTAAAAAGGGGGAGGATCGCTGTGGTTGTGATTAATCGTGCGGTTGCCATGACGACATGCGTTTCAGCAGAAGGGGCGTTCAGCCTAATTGACTGATTATTCAGAAACCGGCCTGCAGCATATTTTTTTTGTAAATTGACAGTATTAAAACGGCAATAGCCGTTTTGCATGAAAAGAGTATCTTGCAAGGCTGACCTGGACTATCCTTGTCAACGTCGGGCACGCGTGTGCCGGTGTGCGCTTTTTTGGGTGAAAGGAGTAATAAAATGGCGACAGGAAAGTCCTGCTCTCGCTGGTTTGCGCCTGTTGCGGCGTTGTTGATGGTTGTTAGCCTGAGTGGGTGTTTCGATAAGGAAGGCGATCAGCGCAAAGCGTTTATCGATTTTCTGCAGAATACGGTGATGCGCAGCGGCGAGCGTTTACCAACGCTGACTGCGGATCAGAAAAAACAGTTTGGCCCCTTCGTGTCCGATTACGCCATTCTGTATGGTTATTCACAGCAGGTGAGCCAGGCGATGGATTCAGGTCTTCGCCCGGTGCTGGATAGCGTTAATGCCATCCGTGTACCACAGGATTATATGACCCAGCGTGAACCGCTGCGCCAGTCCAACGGTGCGCTCGGCGTGCTGAGCCAGCAGCTGCAGAATGCGAAAATGCAGGCGGATGCTTCGCGTTCAGCGCTGAAGCAGGGCGACGATCTCAAGCCGGTCTTCGACAAGGTGTATGAGAAAGTGGTCACTAAACCTTCTGACGCCATGCAACCGCTGATCCCGGCCGCGCAGATCTTCACACAACAGCTGGTTCAGGTTGGGGATTACATTTCCCAGCAGGGAACTCAGGTGAGCTTTGTTGCGAACGGTATTCAGTTCCCGACCTCACAGCAGGCAAGTCAGTACAATACGCTGATTGGGCCGCTGGCTTCTCAGCACCAGGCGTTTAGCCAGGCGTGGAGTACAGCGGTGACGGCCACCGAATAAACCAAAAAAAACCCCGCCTGGTGCGGGGTTTTTTATACGTGTCTAAAATAACGCTTGTCATTCATCTACCACATCGGTATAACAGTGCCTGTCGGTTTGTTACACAGACCTAAAGCAGTTTAGTAAAGCAGTCCAGATTGTTATCCATAGATACCCTTCGTAGTGACCCTTCCTTCATCGCTTAAAAATCTGTAACGCAACCCATCAAGCCGGAAGGCACAATATATTTGTTAATAAGGTAATTTCTATGTCTGCTAAAATGACTGGTCTGGTAAAATGGTTCAACGCTGATAAAGGTTTCGGCTTCATCACTCCTGACGATGGCTCTAAAGACGTGTTCGTACACTTCTCTGCTATCCAGAACGATGGCTACAAATCTCTGGACGAAGGTCAGAAAGTTTCCTTCACCATCGAAAGCGGCGCTAAAGGCCCAGCAGCTGGTAACGTTGTAAGCCTGTAAGCTTCCAACCCAGTAGCAAATGAATTTAAAAACCCGCCTTCTGGCGGGTTTTTTCGTTTCTACTGTTGAACCTGTGGGTTGACGCAGTTTCTCTCAACTTTTCCTCCGCCAAGTGCGGCGATGAGGTTGTCTACCGCAGTGGCTGCCATGTTATAGCGCGTCTCATGGGTCGCCGAGCCGATGTGGGGCAATGCTACCACGTTGGGGAGTGTCAGTAGCGGGGAGTCCAGCGGAAGAGGCTCTTGTTCAAACACGTCCAGACCGGCGGCGTGGATCTCACCGTTTTGCAGTGCTTCGATCAGCGCCTTTTCGTCCACCACCGGGCCACGACCCGCATTGATGAAAATGGCCGACTTCTTCATCTTTTCAAACGCGGCTTTGCCAATCAGATGATGAGTTTCATCTGTCAGTGGCAGGATCAGGCAGACGTAATCCGCCTCCTGTAAAAGGGTATCCAGTTCGCAGTAACGGGCGTTGAAACGTTCTTCCGCTTCGTTGTGGCGACGACGCGCGTTGTACAGAATCGGCATGTTAAAACCGAAATGCGCGCGCTGCGCCAGTGCCAGACCGATACGACCCATCCCGACAATCCCCAGCGTTTTGCCGTGGACATCCACGCCGAACCAGTCCGGACCAATGCTCTTTGTCCATTCACCGGCTTTGACGCGTTCGGCCACTTCCACCACACGACGGGCAGTGCTGAGCACCAGCGCCATCAGCGTGTCGGCCACGGTTTCCGTCAGGGCATGTGGCGTGTGCATCAGCAGGATTTTGCGGGCGTTAAGTGCGTCTACGTCGAAGTTGTCATACCCCACGGAAACCGTTGAAGCAGCATGAAGCTTCGGCATTTTCTTAAGCAAAGCGACATCCACTTTCTCACTGGAACCCAGCAGACCTGCGGCGCTGGCGAACACATCAGCGTGCTGCGCCACGGTGTCCGGGCTAAGATCCTTCACCCGGGTCACGGTGAAGTGGTCTTCCAGGCGTTTTTGCAGATTTTCAGGCAGTGCTTTATACAAAATGACGGACGGCTTCATGCTAATCTCCGTTGATTTTTAAGGGGTCAGGCGTGACGTGCACCGACAGGGAGTTGTTGATTATTAGCAGGCTTTACAATCAGAGTTAGCCACACTGAGGTGAAAAGCGCTACCCCCATAAAGATGTACGAGGCTGACGGGCTGCCGGTTGCGCCGTTCAGATAGCCCACAAACCAGGAGCCACAGAACGAACCCAGCGCACCCATACTGTTGATCAGTGCCATCGCACCACCTGCCACGTTACGCGGCAGCATCTCCGGGATGATGGCAAAGAATGGGCCATACGGGGCGTACATTGCTGCACCGGCAATGACCAGCAGGGTGTAAGAGATCCAGAAGTGGTTAGCCCCCACGGCCCAGGAGCCAATGAAAGCGAAGGCAGCGATCAGCAGCAGCGGCCAGACAAACAGCTTACGGTTCTGCAGCTTGTCTGACGCCCATGACGCGACAATCATTGCGATGGTGGCTGCCAGGTAAGGTACGGACGACAGCCAGCCCACTTCTACCATACCAAGGTTTTCGCCGCCGCTGCGGATAATGGATGGCAGCCACAGCACGAAGCCGTACACGCCAATGCTCCAGGTGAAATACTGCATGCACAGCAGCACCACGTTGCGGGAACGGAAGGCCTCACCGTAGTTACGCACTGCTTTAAGCCCTTGCTGCTCTTTATCCAGCTGCGCCTGCAACGCGGCTTTTTCATCTTCAGAGAGCCATTTTGCCTGGGCAGGCTTATCTTTGACCAGCGCCCACCAGCAGAATGCCCAGATAACCGCCGGGATCCCTTCGATGATAAACATTTCGCGCCAGCCAAAGGACTGGATCAGGTAGCCAGAAACGACAGACATCCACAGTACGGTGACCGGGTTACCGAGGATCAGGAACGTGTTCGCACGTGAACGCTCGGATTTAGTAAACCAGTTGCTGATGTAGATGAGCATTGCGGGCATCACCGCCGCCTCAACCACCCCGAGGATAAAGCGAATGGCAGCCAGCGCCGGAATATTATTCACCACGCCAGTGAGTGACGCACAGACGCCCCACAGGATCAGACAGATGAAGATCAGTTTGCGTACGCTGCGGCGTTCCGCGTAGATAGCGCCAGGGATCTGGAAGAAGAAGTAGCCCAGGAAGAAAAGGGCACCCAGGAGTGATGAAACACCTTTGGTGATCCCGAGGTCTTCGGTGATCCCTGCGGCGGAAGCGAAACTGAAATTGGCACGATCAAGGTACGCCAGGCTGTACGTGATGAACACGATGGGCATGATGTACCACCAGCGTTTTACTGCATTGGTCGAACTGTTCATAGGCTTGCCTCTGTTGTTGAGGTTGGTACCGCCGTTGTATGTAGGGTACACGGTGGTTTAATGTTATTTGGTGCGGGTTATTGCCCTCACCCTGACCCTCTCCCACAGGGAGAGGGAACTTAAGATTCGAGTTGTGCTCGTGTTGGTAATCCTTCGCTGTCGCCCTGCACCTGGATCGCCAGCGAGCCAATTTTGTTCCCCCGTGCCACGGCCTGATGCAGTGGTTTGCCTTCCAGCAGGGCACTGATCACTCCCACGGCAAAGCCATCGCCCGCACCCACGGTATCGACCACGTTCTCAACTTTTACCGCCGCGACCGCACCTTGCTCACCGTCGGCCGTTTTAAACCATGCGCCATCGGCTCCGGTTTTCAGCACCACGGTTTTTACCCCGTTGTTCAGGTAAAAATCGGCAATCCCTTCAGGGGTATTTTCACCCGTGAGGATCATCCCTTCTTTTACACCAGGCAGAACCCAGTCCGCCTGGAATGCCAGACGGTTCAGCTTTTCGACCATCTCCGCTTCACTTTTCCACAGCACCGGACGCAGGTTCGGATCGAAAGAGATCGTTTTGCCCTGCGCTTTCATTGTCGTTGCCGCATGATCGAGCAATTCATACGAGCTGGCAGACAGTGCCGCAGCAACGCCGCTCAGGTGCAAATGGCGCGCGCTGGCGAAATAGTGGGCATGGTAATCTTCCACAGAAAGGTGGCTTGCCGCCGATCCTTTACGGAAATACTCCACGATGGGATCGGTTCCATTTTCAACCTTAGATTTCAGCTGAAAACCGGTCGCGAAGCGTCCGTCGAGCGTAACGCCTGTGGCATCAATACCCTCTTTTTTCAACGAGTTCAGGACGAAACGACCAAAGCTGTCATCACCCACCCGGCTCACCCAGCCAACGTTCAGACCGAGGCGTGCCAGGCCGGTTGCCACATTCAGCTCTGCACCCGCCACGCGTTTAATAAAGTGTTCTACCGTGCTCAGTTCGCCCGTTTCGGTGGCGACAAACATGGTCATGGCCTCGCCGATGGTGATCACATCCAGCGTCTTGTGCATGGTTTACTCCTCACGCAGCAGGTTTACGTAATGGCGGGTAACCGCGGTTAAATCCGCCCCTTCCAGCGGGAACTCGATACCACGCGGGGCATCGGCAGGCAGCTGATTGAGCAAATCCAGCCAGCGTGCGTCGGCGCGATCGGGCGCAACGGCACGGAACTGTGTCTTATGCGGCACGGCGGCTTTAACGTGGATATAGCTCACGGCGGGGGCCAGATGGTGTGCGGCTTCTTCCGGCGAGTCGCCGACCCACAGCCAGTTGCCCATATCGAACGTCAGCGTGACGGGCAATGCCATCTCCCGGCAGGCGGTCTGGAAGCGCTGCATGGGAGCAAGCTGGCCGCAGTCGGTCTGGTCGTTTTCGACCACCAGTGCCATACCGCTTTCATTGAGCAGCGTGCGCAACGCTTCAGGGGGGTTGCCGCTGAAATGACCCAGCGAAACCTTGAGCCACAGGGCGTTCAGCGTGCTGGCTTCGGAGAGATAACGCGGCAGATCCGGGTTGAGCGTGCCGTCGGGCATAAACAGGGCGGCGGGCGCGGAATAACACGCGAGCAGTCCCAGCAGTTCAATTGATTCACCCAGCGCAGGCAGAGCCAGTAACTCCTCACTGTTGAACAGCTCGCGACGGATCTCTACGCCGTCGGCACCCGCACCGGCAATGACGGGAAGCATTGCCCGTTGACCGCCAGCCTGTCGCACCTGTTCCGCGCCATACGCGGCGGTGACTACCATTATTTTCCTGCTCATTACCCGACTCCATCACAACGCATCGATAGTATTACGCTAGATGGAACCGGTTCCAAAGAAAAGCTCAGGATGTTGAATTTATGATCGGCATCACGAAGGGGAATTTAACGGGCAGTTGAGCCGCGAACGATCAGCTCGCCGGAGAAAACCTGCTCACGCACGGCGTCGCTGGCACCTTCAATGCGACGAACGACTTGTTCAACAGCGGCATAGCCGATCTGCCAGGTGGGCTGTTTGAGGGTGGTGATCCCCACTCCCGCCAGTTCCGCCCATTCGAGTTCATCAAACCCCAGCAGACCAATATCACTGCCCCAGTGCAGGCCAATGCGTTTCAGCGAGCGGGCGACCTGCAGCGTCAGCGCGCCGTTGGCGGAGATCACCGCTTTACGCATACCGCGATGTCGGGTGTGGAACTGACGAAGGGTATTGTCGAGCCGGTCGGCTTCGTGCAGAGGAATTTCAGCATTTTCAGCGATTACGCCGGGAAAACGCGCTAACGTGGCACGAAATGCGCCAAGACGCTCACGACGGGTATTGACCATGCCCAGCGGTTCGCTCAGGAACAGGATCGCTTCGAAGCCCTGCTCGATAAGATGCTCGGTGGCGGTGGTGGCGGCCTGGGTGTTATCCAGCCCGACCACATCGCAGGCGAATTCCGGGATTTTACGGTCGATAAGCACCATTGGCAGGGAAGATTGCTGCAGTCTGTTCAGCCCCTCTTCGCGCATGCCCACGGCATTTACCACGATACCCTCCACCTGGTAACTGCGCAGCAGATCCAGGTAATGCAGCTCCTGGTCGACTTCGTTGTTGGTGTTACAGACCAGTGGCGTGAACCCTTTTTCCCGGCAGGCAGCTTCGATACCGCTCAGCACGTTAACGGAATAGGGGTTGGTAATGTCGGCGATGATAAGCCCGATAAGGCGGGTACGACCACGCTTAAGGCCACGGGCCATAAGGCTGGGGCGGTAGTCGAGATCGGCAATGGCTTGTTCAATACGTGCCAGTAGCGCATCGGAAAGCAGGTGTTTCTCGCCATTGAGATAGCGCGAAATGCTGGTTTTACCGGTTTTTGCGGCTTTCGCCACGTCGCTGATGGTGGCCCGTGCTGATTTGCTCATCGCTGATGTCCTTGTAGTGAGTGAGAACACCTTAGCGGGAAAATCAATGATGGCAAGTGGTTCATGTCGGAAGGTGCGGCTTGGTGCCCTCACCCCGACCCTCTCCCACGGGAGAGGGCGCAAACACTAAAAACGGCAACGAATGTTGCCGTTTTGCTTCCACCTACTGAACCGGGCTTAAGGTGATCTCTACGCGGCGGTTCTGCGCTTTACCTTCCGCCGTGCTGTTGCTGGCGATTGGGTTAGCCGGGCCCATACCGCGGGTGCGGATACGGTTCGCTTCAACACCCTGGGTGATGAGAGAGCTGGCCACGGAATCGGCACGCTGCTGAGACAGACGCATGTTCAGATCCTGGCTGCCAGTGCTGTCAGTGTAACCCATCACGTTTACGGCAGTCTTGTTGTACTCTTTCAGTACCATCGCCACGCCGGTCAGGGTGTTTGCGCCCGCAGGTTTCAGCGTTGCACTGCTGCTGTCGAAGGTCACGTTGTTTGGCATGTTCAGGATGATGTTATCGCCACTACGCGTCACACTTACACCTGTTCCCTGCATTTTTTCGCGCAGTTTCGCTTCCTGCACATCCATGTAATAACCTACGCCGCCGCCCAGTGCTGCACCTGCCGCTGCGCCAATCAGCGCGCCTTTACCGCGATCTTTCTTGGAGGAGGAAAGCGCGCCAACGCCAGCCCCTACCAGCGAGCCAATACCCGCGCCGATGCCGGATTTACCCGCTTCACGTTCGCCAGTGTAAGGGTTTGTTGTGCAGCCAGAAACAGCCAGGGCACCGCTCACCAGAGCGGCAATAACGAGTACGCGTTTTTTCATCTTATTTCCTTAATCCTTTTTATTCTTTGCCACGACGAGCGCGGCAGTTGATTATGACGTCCCGATACGGAAAAAATTCCGGGTATAACTCTGAAATTTGTGTCAAACCATAAACGCAGCCTCAATAAGAAGGCCGTAAACCTGCACGTAATCAGGAGCGCACGCTTGAGCACATCAACAAAAACGATTCTGACCGCCGCCCACTGGGGACCGATGCTGGTCGAAACGGATGGCGAGAATGTTCTGTCATCCCGTGGAGCATTACCCGGGCAATATCCCAACTCGTTACAGACTGTTGTGCGTGAGCAGGTGCATAGCAAAACCCGCGTGCGCTGGCCGATGGTACGTAAAGGATTTCTGGCATCGCCGGATAAGCCACAGGGTATTCGTGGCCAGGATGAGTTTGTCCGCGTGAGCTGGGATGATGCCCTTTCGCTGATCCATGCTCAGCATAAGCGTATCCGCGACAGCTACGGCCCGTCGTCCATTTTTGCCGGATCTTACGGCTGGCGTTCCAACGGTGTGCTGCATAAGGCCTCGACCCTGCTTCAGCGCTACATGAGCCTGGCCGGAGGTTATACCGGTCATCTGGGCGACTACTCTACCGGTGCGGTGCAGGCGATCATGCCGTATGTCGTGGGGGGAAATGAGGTTTACCAACAGCAGACCAGCTGGCCGCTGGTGCTGGAGCACACCGATGTGGTGGTGCTGTGGAGTGCCAACCCGCTTAATACGCTGAAAATTGCCTGGAATGCCACCGACGAGCAGGGCATCCCGTATTTTGACGCGCTGCGCAAAAGCGGTAAGCGCATCATTTGCATCGATCCGATGCGTTCCGAAACGATGGATTTCTTCGGCGATCGCGCCGAGTGGATTGCCCCACACATGGGCACCGACGTAGCACTGATGCTGGGGATCGCCCATACGCTGGTTGAGAATGGCTGGCTGGACGACGATTTCCTCGCGCGCTGTACCACCGGCTTTGACAAATTTGCCGATTACCTGACGGGCAACACCGACGGTGTGGTCAAAACGGCAGAGTGGGCGGCAGCAATTTGTGGCGTAGATGCCGCTAAAATTCGCGAACTGGCAGAATTGTTCCATAACAATACCACCATGCTGATGTCCGGCTGGGGGATGCAGCGCCAGCAGTTTGGCGAGCAGAAACACTGGATGCTGGTCACGCTGGCCGCAATGCTTGGGCAGATTGGGACCCCGGGCGGTGGTTTTGGGCTCTCTTATCACTTTGCTAATGGTGGTAACCCAACGCGTAAAGCGGCGGTGCTGGCCTCCATGCAGGGGGCGTTACAGGGTGGTGTGGACGCGGTCGATAAAATCCCGGTGGCACGCATTGTTGAAGCCCTGGAAAACCCGGGTGGGTTTTATCAGCACAACGGTCTGGATCGCCACTTCCCGGATATCCGCTTTGTCTGGTGGGCAGGCGGCGCGAACTTTACCCACCATCAGGATACTAACCGCCTGATCCGAGCCTGGCAGAAGCCGGAGCTGGTGGTGATCTCAGAATGCTTCTGGACTGCGTCGGCCAGACATGCCGATATTGTTTTGCCTGCCACCACCTCATTCGAACGTAACGATCTCACCATGACCGGCGATTACAGCAACCAGCACATGGTGCCGATGAAGCGTGTTGTGGCTCCACGGGATGAAGCGCGTGATGATTTTGATGTCTTTGCCGACCTGAGCGAACGCTGGGAAGCCGGCGGGCGCGAGCGTTTTACGGAGGGCAAAACGGAGCTGGAATGGCTGGAGACGTTCTACCAGATCGCCAGCCAGCGTGGTGCTTCTCAGGGGGTGACGTTACCGCCGTTTGCTGAGTTCTGGGAAGCGAACGACATCTTCGAAATGCCGGAGAGCGAGCAGAACGCGCAATTTGTGCGCTTCGCCGATTTCCGCCGCGACCCGCAGACCCATCCGCTGAAAACTGAGAGCGGGAAAATCGTGCTTTACAGCCAGCGTATCGCCAGCTTTGGCTATGCTGACTGTCCACCGCATCCCACATGGCTGGAGCCGGACGAGTGGCACGGCAACGCTCAGACGGAGCAGCTCCAGGTGTTGTCTGCCCATCCGGCGCATCGCCTGCATAGCCAGCTTAACTATACGTCGCTGCGCGAGCAGTACGCGGTTGCCGGGCGTGAGCCCGTCACCCTGCATACCGATGATGCCAAAGCGCGCGGGATTGCCGACGGCGACGTGGTGCGCGTCTGGAACTCGCGTGGACAGGTTCTGGCGGGGGCGGTAGTGAACGACGGGATTAAACCTGGTGTTATCTGTATTCACCAGGGGGCGTGGCCGGATCTGGCGTTGAGCGAAGGTGGCATTTGTAAAAACGGGGCGGTTAACGTGCTGACCAAAGATCTCCCCAGCTCGAAGCTGGGGAACGGGTGTGCGGGAAATACGGCACTGGCCTGGGTTGAGAAATACCAGGGGCCAGCGCTTACGTTAACGGCGTTTGATCCGCCTGCCAGCTCATGATCCACGTCGGGTGTTGGGTATCATCCTGCCAGGCGCTGTCTTCGATGCGAAAACCCTGAGCATGATAGAAATTTACCGCCCGGACATTTTTCTGGTACACCTCCAGGCTTAAATACGGGAAGCGCTGTTGAACATGGTTCAGCAGCGCCTGCCCAATCCCTTTCCCGATGAACGGCGTGGAGACAAACAGCGCACCCACAAATTGCGACTGCATGACGCTGATAAATCCGCGCGGTATACCGTCTTCCTCCCAGACCCAGGTTTCGGCGGCGGGCAGGTAAACATCCCGCACCATGCTTTCATTCTCTTTCCAGTAGTTTGCATTGATAAACGGATGCGCCTCCGTGGTGCTTTCAAGCCACAGACGCAGAAGCGGATCGGCATTATCACTTTGCCATTTGCGGATCATAGTGGCCCTCAGGATGACAGAAGCAGCCCGTAATGTGGTCGTTGACCAGCCCACAGGCCTGCATAAAGGAGTAACAGATGGTGGTGCCCACGAATTTAAAGCCGCGTTTTTTCAGCGCTTTAGAAAGGGCATCGGACGCGGGTGTGGAGGTTGGGATCTCCGCAAGCGTGGCAGCCTGTGTGATTTTTGGATCGTTATTCACAAATGACCAGACAAATTCCGAAAATGGCTCGCCGCTTTGCTCCATCGCAAGATATGCACGTGCGTTGCCGATAATGGCCTGGATCTTACCGCGATGGCGGATAATTCCGGCATCCAGCACCAGCCGCTCCACATCCTCGTCGGTCATCGCGGCGACCGTAGTGGGATCGAACTGGTGGAAGGCATTGCGGTAATTTTCCCGTTTTTTCAGTACCGTAATCCATGACAAACCCGCCTGCTGTCCCTCCAGGCAGATCATCTCAAAGAGCTTTTTACCGTCAGTTTCTGGCACGCCCCATTCCCGATCGTGATAGTCGATATAGAGCTGATCCTGGCTTACCCAACCGCAACGTTGCATAAGTTATCTCCCTTATTGATACTGAAATCGCAAATTTCAATCTGTCAGGCTTGACGTGTCTGCTAAAAAGACAATAGTTAATACAAGGCTATATGCCTTCAAACCTCTTCCTAAACAATGACAAATATCGCCGAATTCGGCTCTTTCTGGAGTCGCTTTGATGATGATAAAAAAAATCAGTGGCTGCCATGCTGTCTCTGGCCTGGTGGGGATCTCTGCCTGTTTGTTTTTTTGTAATACAGCGTCAGCCTGGCAACAGGAATATATCGTTTCAGACGCACAAAGTAATACGGCGGAACGCTATACATGGGATGCGGATCACCAACCGCGTTACGAGGAGATCCTCGCTGAGCGAATGAAGTCGTCGCAAAACATGCCCGGGTTTGCCCTGAACCTCCCTTCTGGTTCCTCTGCAGAGGACGGGATGAGCGTGGGCTGGAATTTCCCGGTGTCTGGCCATGTGACGACCGGCCCGGTGATGGGATGGCGTTATGACGGCTCCGCCCCCATGATGATTAATGAGTTTGGTGATGGTGTGACAACGCAGGCTTCCACCGATCCGCTCTGGCATGCCAGCGTGAGCACGCTTGGCTGGCGTGTGGATACGCAATATGGCGACCTTCACCCCTGGGCGCAGATTAGCGTTAACCAGCAGTTTGGTGTAAACCAGTGGAAATCCCAGTTTGGGATGCCGCAGACGCCCGCGCCCGCACAAAACGGGAGTTGGGTGGATGTGACGGTCGGAACGGATATCCCGTTGAACACGCATATGGCGGCCTATGCATCCTTAGCTCAGGGGGAAGGTACCGCGACGGGTGAGCAGTTTATGTATTCCCTGGGTGTGAGTGCTAATTTTTAGCGTTATCACTTTTTTCAACCTTACGATAACATCTTAAATACAATAACGGCGGGGATTGCAGCGATAGCGGTCACTAACACGCGATCGCTTCATTCCCCGGCAAGGTCATTCATTCCTGATTCCAGGCATTTCATTCCGTCTCTCCTGCATTTCATGCCGTTTTCCCCCAGTTGTTTTAAGGTTTTGTTTATCGTTGTCCTCAGCGAATTCCCTTAATTTCTCTTGCAGGACAACGGCCATGAACACATCAACTTATAACCGTACGCGTTGGCTGACGCTTTTTGGCACTATCGTCACCCAGTTTGCACTGGGGTCGGTCTATACCTGGAGCCTGTTTAATAGCGCGCTTTCCGATAAGATCGGTGCGCCGGTTAGCCAGGTCGCGTTCTCCTTCGGCTTGCTGAGCCTGGGGCTGGCACTTTCCTCTTCCATCGCAGGTAAACTGCAGGAGCGTTTCGGCGTTAAGCGTGTCACGATGGCTTCCGGGATCCTGTTGGGGGTGGGCTTTTTCCTCACGGCACATTCAAACAACCTGATGATGCTGTGGCTGAGCGCCGGGGTGCTGGTTGGGCTGGCGGACGGTGCGGGTTACCTGCTGACGCTGTCTAACTGCGTGAAGTGGTTCCCGGAGCGTAAAGGTTTAATCTCTGCGTTTGCTATCGGTTCTTATGGCCTGGGTAGCCTCGGGTTCAAATTTATCGACTCCCATCTTCTGGCCACCGTGGGCCTCGAAAAGACCTTCATGATCTGGGGCGTGATTGTGCTGGTGATGATTCTGTTCGGTGCAACGCTGATGAAAGATGCGCCTCAACAGGCAGTGAAAACCGTTAACGGCGTGGTGGAGAATGACTTCACGCTGGCTCAGTCCATGCGTAAGCCTCAATACTGGATGCTGGCGGTGATGTTCCTGACGGCGTGCATGAGCGGTCTGTATGTGATTGGTGTGGCAAAAGATATCGCTCAGGGGATGGTCAAACTGGATGCCGCGACGGCGGCCAATGCGGTGACCGTTATCTCCATCGCCAACCTTTCTGGTCGTCTGGTGCTGGGGATCCTGTCTGATAAGATTGCCCGTATCCGCGTTATTACGCTGGGGCAGGTGGTGTCACTGGTGGGCATGGCGGCTCTGTTGTTTGCACCCCTGAATGAAGCCACCTTCTTTGCGGCGATTGCCTGTGTGGCCTTTAACTTTGGCGGCACGATTACGGTCTTCCCGTCGCTGGTGAGCGAATTCTTTGGTCTGAATAACCTGGCGAAAAACTACGGTGTCATATACTTAGGCTTCGGTATCGGCAGTATTTGCGGTTCGCTTATTGCTTCGCTGTTCGGTGGGTTCTATGTGACGTTCTGCGTGATATTCGCCTTGTTAATTATTTCTCTGGCGCTGTCGACAACCATTCGCCAGCCGCAGCGCGAAATATTTAAAGAAGCGCATGCGTAATTTATGTATCTAAAAGGCCGGGGTTCCGGCCTTTTTTTTGTCTCTGAAAACGAAAGGGTTGAGCACCACGTTCGGTTACGGATTTTCTTTTTTGTAAAAAACTGTCGCGATCACACACTCTGCTGCCACTTTTTCTTTCCCCTGTGGTCTACTTACCACGCTTGTAGACGTTTGCTGATAACGATCCCTGAAGCGAATATTTAAGCTGTTCACTTTTACTACAAAGGTGGATGGCGTTACTGTCCCTTTTTCCGGGTTGCTTGCATGAAATACATTAAATCGATGGCACAACAAAAGCTGAGTTTTTTGCTGGCGTTGTACATCGGCCTGTTTATGAATGGCGCAGTTTTCTTCCGTCGATTTGATGGATACGCGCAAGATTTTACCGTCTGGAAAGGAATTGCAGCGGTCGTCGAATTAGTCGCTGCGGTATTGGCTACATTCTGTTTGCTTCGTGTGCTTTCACTGTTTGGTCGACGCCTGTGGCGCGTACTGGCCTCATTTGTCGTGTTGTGCTCGGCGGGAGCCAGCTATTACATGACCTTTATGAACGTGGTGATTGGCTACGGCATTATTGCCTCGGTCATGACCACGGATATCGACTTGTCGAAAGAGGTGGTTGGTCTGCATTTTGTCCTCTGGGTGATTGCTGTCAGCGCCTTACCGTTGCTGCTTATCTGGAGTAACCGCTGCCGGTATACGCTGGTGCATCAACTTCGTACGCCCGGACAACGCATCCGAAGCGTTGCGCTGGTGCTGCTGGCCGGGCTGATGGTCTGGGGGCCGATTCGCCTGCTGGAAGTGAAGCAAAAATATGACGAGCGTACCTCTGGCGTTGATATGCCAAGCTATGGCGGTGTGGTCGCAAACTCTTATCTGCCGTCTAACTGGATCTCCGCGCTGGGGTTATACGCGTGGGCACAGGTGGATGAGTCTTCTGATAATAAATCGCTGATGAACCCGGCGAAGAAGTTTACCTATGAAGCGCCAAAAGATATCGATGACACCTACGTCGTCTTTATCATCGGTGAAACCACCCGCTGGGATCACATGGGGATCCTTGGTTACAACCGGGATACCACGCCGAAACTGGCGCAGGAGAAGAACCTGGTTGCCTATCGCGGCTATTCCTGCGACACCGCGACGAAGCTCTCCTTACGCTGCATGTTCGTGCGCGAGGGCGGGGCCAGTGATAACCCACAGCGTACGCTGAAAGAACAGAACGTCTTCTCCGTGCTGCGCCAGCTTGGGTTTACCTCTGATTTATACGCAATGCAAAGCGAGATGTGGTTCTACAGCAATACGATGGCACAGAACATTGCCTATCGTGAGCAAATAGGTGCTGAGCCGCGTAACCGCGGTAAGAACGTCGATGACATGCTGCTGATCGATGAGATGAAACTCTCCCTGAACGGTAACCCGAAGGGTAAGCATATGATTATCCTGCATACCAAAGGGTCGCACTTTAACTACACGCAGCGCTATCCACGCAGCTTTGCGAAATGGACGCCGGAGTGTGTCGGTGTGGATAAAGACTGCACCAAAGCGCAGCTGATCAACTCCTACGATAACTCGGTGACCTATGTTGACCACTTTATCGATACGGTGATTGACCAGGTTCGCGATAAGAAAGCGATTGTGTTCTATGCTGCAGACCACGGTGAATCCATTAATGAGTACGAGCACCTGCACGGTACGCCGCGCAAAATGGCACCGCCAGAGCAGTTCCGTGTACCGATGATGGTGTGGATGTCGGATAAGTATCTGGAAGACCCGGAGAAGGCGAAGATGTTTGCGCAGCTGAAGAAAGAAGCGGATATGAAGGTGCCACGTCGTCACGTTGAGCTGTACGACACCATTTTAGGCTGTCTGGGTTATACCTCCCCGAACGGCGGTATTAACGAAAATAATAACTGGTGCAAACTCCCCGGGAGCACCACGAAAGCCGCGCAATAGCGTGCCTGGCGAGTTTATCGCCAGTTGAATGGCTTTTTTAAATTAAGGGATTGACGGGGGTGCACCGGAGCAGTAAGATGCGCTCCGCATTCGGCGAGTAGCGCAGCTTGGTAGCGCAACTGGTTTGGGACCAGTGGGTCGGAGGTTCGAATCCTCTCTCGCCGACCACATTCGAAACCCTGCTCTTAGAGCAGGGTTTTTTGCTTCTGAAGCTTATGAGGATGAGAATCTCCGGGGAAGGAGGTTCGACTCGAGCAAAGCGAGAGAACGTTGCTTTAGCAACGGCCCGAAGGGTGAGCCACGCAGTGGCGAGTCATCCTCTCTCGCCGACCACATTCGAAACCCTGCTCTTAGAGCAGGGTTTTTTGCTTTTAAAAAAGGGCTAACCGTAAGGCTGGCTCTTTTTACATTAGAGCGTTACTCATCCTGACTTGCCAAAACATCCCTTATCCCTGCGTCTCCCTGCCTGTTAACGATTTTGTGACATAATCCATTGTATTTTTTTATATATAGATTGATCTTTTTTCGCGTTGCTTATGGATAACCTCAGCATTTTTCGCTGTGCGTTTTAACGTTCGCGGAATTTAGTGCTCAGATAATCACCATTCTGCAAGAAAGTTTACTCAATCTGCATAAAAGTTAATCACTGGATGTTGCGAAATATGAAGATATTTGTGCTGCAACATGGCGAGTAGCATAAATTTCCCTGCTGAAAACGGGTGCCCAAAGTTTTTTTAATCTTTGTTTGCTGTTTCTCACACTCCGCGTAAATCCTGGTCACCTGTATTGACGTTTTCACATTCTGTTGACAGATTGTAGGGCACGAGGGGCATTTCAGGGAGGATCTGCGCTGCAACTCAAACGCACTTCTGAAAGGATTCTCCATCCCTTTAACGCCTTCGGGCACCACCGACCAGACCGGGTAAAAAATAAATAAAGGTCAGGCGGCGTAACACAACAAAGCAAAACATCACATTGGAGCAGAATAATGAGTATTTCCTTGAAGAAGTCAGGGATGCTGAAGCTTGGTCTGAGCCTGGTGGCCATGACCGTCGCAGCAAGCGTACAGGCAAAAACCCTGGTTTACTGTTCTGAAGGCTCGCCGGAAGGCTTTAACCCACAGCTGTTTACCTCTGGCACCACGTACGATGCCAGCTCCGTACCGATCTATAACCGTCTGGTTGAATTCAAAACCGGTACCACGGAAGTGATCCCAGGTCTGGCTGAGAAGTGGGATGTTAGTGCAGACGGTAAAACCTATACCTTCCACCTGCGCCAGGGCGTGAAGTGGCAGGACAGCAAAGAATTCAAACCAACCCGCGACTTTAACGCCGACGACGTTGTGTTCTCCTTCGACCGTCAGAAAAACGCGCAAAACCCGTACCACAAAGTGTCTGGCGGCAGCTATGAATACTTCGAAGGGATGGGTCTGCCAGATCTGATCTCTGAAGTGAAAAAAGTGGACGATAAAACCGTTCAGTTCGTGCTGACTCGCCCGGAAGCCCCATTCCTGGCTGACCTGGCAATGGACTTCGCCTCTATTCTGTCTAAAGAGTACGCGGACAACATGCTGAAAGCCGGTACGCCGGAAAAAGTGGACCTGGATCCAATCGGTACTGGCCCGTTCCAGCTGCTGCAGTACCAGAAAGACTCCCGTATTCTGTATAAAGCCTTCCCGGGTTACTGGGGCACTAAGCCGAAGATTGACCGTCTGGTCTTCTCCATTACGCCTGATGCGTCTGTACGTTACGCAAAACTGCAGAAAAACGAATGCCAGGTTATGCCATACCCGAACCCGGCAGATATCGCTCGCATGAAGCAGGATAAAAATATCAACCTGCTGGAGCAGGCTGGCCTGAACGTGGGCTATCTCTCCTTCAACACCGAGAAAAAACCGTTTGATGACGTGAAAGTGCGTCAGGCGCTGACCTACGCGGTCAACAAAGAAGCGATCATCAAGGCGGTTTACCAGGGCGCGGGCGTTGCGGCTAAAAACCTGATCCCGCCAACCATGTGGGGCTATAACAACGACGTTAAAGACTACAGCTACGATCCTGAAAAAGCGAAAGCGCTGCTGAAAGAAGCAGGCCAGGATAAAGGCTTTACCGTTGAACTGTGGGCGATGCCGGTACAGCGTCCGTACAACCCGAACGCACGCCGTATGGCTGAAATGGTGCAGGCTGACTGGGCTAAGATCGGTGTTCAGGCCAAGATTGTGACCTACGAGTGGGGCGAGTATCTGAAACGCGCCAAAGCGGGTGAGCATCAGGCGGTAATGATGGGCTGGACCGGTGATAACGGGGATCCAGATAACTTCTTCGCCACCCTGTTCAGCTGTGCGGCTGCGAAAGACGGTTCTAACTACTCTCGCTGGTGCTACAAGCCGTTTGAAGACCTGATCCAGCCGGCGCGTGCGACCGACGATCACAACAAACGTATTGAACTGTACAAGCAGGCTCAGGTTGTTATGCACGACCAGGCTCCGGCGCTGATTGTGGCTCACTCCACCGTGTACGAACCAGTGCGTAAAGAAGTCAAAGGCTACGTGGTTGATCCACTGGGCAAACACCACTTCGAAAACGTATCTGTTGAATAATAAGTAGGGTGTTCTCCCTCTCCTTTTGGGAGAGGACAGGGGTGAGGGGCGTGCATGCATCCCTTCACCCTAACCCTCTCCTCCTACAGGGAGAGGGAATTTACATTTGTGAGCAATACAGACGTCACGCCATTGGTCGTGCGTTATCAGAGAGAATCCGGGTTATGTTGCAGTTCATCCTCCGACGTCTGGGACTTGTTATCCCCACGTTTATCGGTATCACCCTTCTCACTTTTGCCTTCGTCCATATGATCCCCGGCGACCCGGTAATGATTATGGCGGGTGAGCGTGGTATTTCCCCTGAACGCCATGCACAGCTGCTGGCTGAGCTTGGCCTGAACAAGCCGCTGTGGCAGCAATACCTCAACTATATCTGGGGTGTGTTGCACGGTGATTTAGGCATTTCCCTGAAAAGCCGCCTTCCGGTGTGGGACGAGTTTGTGCCGCGTTTTAAAGCGACGCTGGAACTCGGCGTCTGCGCCATGATTTTTGCCACCGCAGTAGGCATTCCTGTTGGGGTATTAGCCGCTGTTAAGCGTGGCTCGATCTTCGACCATACTGCGGTGGGTCTGGCGTTGACCGGTTACTCCATGCCTATCTTCTGGTGGGGCATGATGCTGATTATGCTGGTCTCGGTGCAGCTTAACCTGACACCGGTGTCCGGGCGCGTCAGCGATATGGTTTTCCTTGATGACTCCAACCCGCTGACCGGTTTTATGCTGATTGATACGGCTATCTGGGGTGAAGAGGGTAACTTCATTGATGCGCTGGCGCACATGATCCTGCCTGCGATGGTGCTGGGCACCATTCCTCTGGCGGTGATCGTGCGTATGACCCGTTCATCGATGCTGGAAGTGCTGGGCGAAGATTATATCCGTACCGCGCGCGCCAAAGGCCTGACCCGTATGCGTGTCATTATCGTCCACGCGCTGCGTAACGCCATGCTGCCGGTGGTGACCGTTATCGGTTTGCAGGTAGGGACGTTGCTGGCAGGGGCGATCCTGACGGAAACCATCTTCTCCTGGCCGGGCCTCGGACGCTGGCTGATTGACGCACTGCAACGCCGTGACTATCCGGTTGTGCAGGGCGGTGTATTGCTGGTCGCGACGATGATTATCCTCGTCAACCTGCTGGTCGATTTGCTGTACGGCGTGGTGAACCCGCGTATTCGTCATAAGAAGTAAGGGGCCATCATGTCACTCGTTACTGAAAACAAAGTTGTTGCTGCACCGGTGCCAATGACGCCGCTGCAGGAGTTCTGGCACTACTTCAAGCGTAATAAAGGCGCGGTAGTAGGGCTGGTGTATGTCACCATCATGATCCTGATTGCGGTGTTTGCTAACGTGCTCGCACCCTATAACCCGGCGGATCAGTTCCGTGACGCGCTGCTGTCACCTCCGGCCTGGCAGGAGGGTGGTAGCCTGACGCACCTGCTGGGTACTGACGACGTAGGTCGTGATGTGTTGTCGCGTCTGATGTACGGCGCGCGTCTGTCGCTGCTGGTCGGTTGTCTGGTGGTGGTACTGTCGCTGGTCATGGGCATTGTGCTCGGTCTGGTTGCCGGTTACTTCGGCGGTATCGTTGATAACATCATCATGCGTATCGTCGACATCATGCTGGCACTGCCAAGCCTGCTGCTGGCGCTGGTGCTGGTGGCGATATTCGGCCCGTCTATTGGTAACGCCGCGCTTGCGCTGACCTTTGTGGCACTTCCTCACTACGTGCGTTTAACCCGTGCGGCGGTGCTGGTGGAAGTACACCGGGACTACGTGACGGCATCTCGCGTGGCGGGTGCGGGGGCGATGCGTCAGATGTTCGTTAACATTTTCCCGAACTGCCTTGCGCCGCTGATCGTTCAGGCATCGCTCGGTTTCTCTAACGCCATTCTTGATATGGCCGCTCTTGGCTTCCTGGGCATGGGTGCGCAGCCGCCAACACCGGAGTGGGGCACCATGCTCTCCGATGTGTTGCAGTTCGCACAAAGCGCCTGGTGGGTTGTCACCTTCCCGGGTCTGGCGATCCTGCTGACGGTGCTGGCATTTAACCTGATGGGTGATGGTCTGCGTGATGCACTTGATCCCAAACTGAAGCAGTAAGAGGCACGAGATGGCGTTATTAAATGTAGATAAATTATCGGTGCACTTCGGCGACGAAGGCACACCGTTTCGCGCCGTGGACCGCATCAGCTACAGCGTAAATCAGGGCGAAGTGGTCGGTATTGTTGGGGAGTCGGGTTCCGGTAAATCTGTCAGTTCGCTGGCGATTATGGGGCTGATTGATTATCCCGGTCGCGTGATGGCCGAAAGTCTGGAGTTTAACGGTCAGGATCTGAAGCGCATTTCTGAAAAACAACGCCGCCAGCTGGTGGGCGCAGAAGTGGCGATGATCTTCCAGGACCCGATGACCAGCCTGAATCCGTGCTACACCGTCGGTTTCCAGATTATGGAAGCCATTAAGGTGCATCAGGGCGGTAACAAGAAAACCCGTCGTCAGCGCGCTATCGATCTGCTGACGCAGGTCGGTATTCCTGACCCGGCATCGCGTCTGGATGTATACCCGCATCAGCTGTCCGGCGGGATGAGCCAGCGCGTGATGATTGCCATGGCGATCGCCTGTCGGCCAAAACTGCTGATTGCGGATGAACCGACAACTGCGCTGGACGTCACCATTCAGGCGCAAATTATCGAGCTGTTACTGGAACTGCAGCAGAAAGAGAACATGGCGCTGGTGCTGATTACGCACGATCTGGCGCTGGTGGCTGAAGCGGCACACAAAATCATCGTGATGTATGCCGGCCAGGTGGTCGAGACCGGGAGTTCGCACGATATCTTCCGCGCGCCGCGTCATCCGTATACCCAGGCACTTTTACGTGCGCTGCCGGAGTTTGCCCAGGACAAAGCGCGTCTGGCCTCGCTGCCGGGTGTGGTACCGGGTAAATATGACCGTCCACAGGGCTGTCTGCTTAACCCGCGCTGCCCGTATGCGACGGACAAATGTCGTGCGCAAGAGCCAGAGCTGAACCTGTTGGCTGACGGTCGTCAGTCGAAATGCCACTACCCACTCGATGATGCCGGGAGGCCAACACTATGAGTACGCAACAGGCCACCACGCAACAACCGCTGTTGCAGGCTATCGACCTGAAAAAACACTACCCGGTGAAGAAGGGGCTATTTGCCCCTGAGCGCCTGGTGAAAGCGCTGGATGGCGTCTCCTTTACCCTTGAGCGCGGTAAAACGCTGGCGGTGGTTGGGGAGTCCGGCTGTGGGAAATCCACGCTGGGCCGTCTGTTGACGATGATTGAAACGCCAACCGGCGGTGAGCTTTATTATCAGGGACAGGATCTGCTTAAGCACGATCCGCAGGCACAGAAGCTGCGTCGTCAGAAAATCCAGATTGTGTTCCAGAACCCGTACGGTTCCCTGAACCCGCGTAAAAAAGTGGGTCAAATCCTGGAAGAGCCGTTGCAGATAAACACCAGCCTGAGCAAAGAGCAGCGTCGTGAAAAAGCGCTGGCGATGATGGCGAAAGTCGGCCTTAAAACCGAACATTACGATCGCTACCCGCATATGTTCTCCGGCGGCCAGCGTCAGCGTATCGCTATCGCCCGTGGTCTGATGCTCGACCCGGATGTGGTGATTGCTGATGAACCGGTTTCCGCGCTCGACGTCTCCGTGCGTGCGCAGGTACTGAACCTGATGATGGATCTGCAGCAAGAACTGGGCCTGTCGTACGTGTTCATTTCGCACGATCTGTCGGTTGTTGAGCACATTGCTGACGAAGTGATGGTGATGTACTTAGGGCGCTGCGTGGAGAAGGGGACGAAAGACCAGATCTTTAATAACCCTCGTCATCCGTATACTCAGGCGCTGCTGTCTGCGACTCCGCGCCTGAATCCGGACGATCGTCGTGAGCGAATTAAGCTGACGGGTGAATTACCAAGCCCGCTGAATCCGCCTCCGGGATGTGCATTCAACGCCCGTTGCCGCCGTCGTTTTGGCCCCTGCACACAGTTGCAGCCACAGCTGAAGGATTATGGCGGTCAACTGGTGGCGTGCTTTGCCGTTGATCAGGACGAAAATGGCGAAAAGCCGCATGCCTGAAGTAAAAAACCGGCGTTAAGCGCCGGTTTTTTTATGTCTGCTTTATTATTTCCGCAAACGAATCTGGTCGACAGCATGTTTCTCACTTTTGGTGAGGATCAGGCTGGCGCGCTCGCGCGTCGGCAGGATGTTCTCTTTCAGGTTCACGTAGTTGATCTCATTCCATAACCCTGTTGCCACATTGATGGCCTCTTCTTTAGAGAGCTGGGCGTAGTTGTGGAAATAAGAGTCGGGATCGGTAAACGCCCCTTCGCGGAACTTCAGGAAGCGGTTTATATACCAGTTTTGCAGTAAATCTTCCGGCGCATCGACATAAATAGAGAAGTCGACAAAATCGGAGACAAAGACATGATGCGGATCGTGAGGATAATCCATTCCGCTCTGCAGCACGTTTAACCCTTCCAGAATCAGGATATCCGGCTGGGCCACCGTTTTGTCGCCGTCAGGGATGCGGTCATAAATCAGGTGCGAGTAGACCGGCGCGGTCACGCTCGGCACGCCTGATTTCAGATCAGAAACGAATTTCACCAGGCGGTGCATATCATAAGAGAGCGGGAAGCCCTTCTTCTTCATCAGGCCGCGTTCTTTTAACACTTCGTTCGGGTGCAGGAAGCCGTCGGTGGTGATCAGCTCCACGCTGCGGTGTTCTGGCCAGCGGCTCAGCAACGCCTGCAGCACGCGCGCGGTGGTACTTTTTCCTACGGCAACGCTGCCCGCAATACTGATGATATAAGGAATGCGTTGCCCGTTTGTTCCGAGGAACTGCTCAAGTACCGCCTGGCGACGCAGGTTAGAGCTGATATAGAAGTTAAGCAAACGAGATAATGGTAAATAGATTTCTGCCACTTCTTCCAGGGACAGATCTTCATTTATCCCTTTTAACCGTGCGATTTCGCCTTCCGTCAGCGTCATAGGGACGGAATCACGCAGGGCAGCCCACTGGCTGCGGTTAAAGTGAAGATAAGGTGTCATTAACGGTTGCTCTTTTTTGCTCATAAGCATGCTTCGGTGAACCATCACAAAACAGCCGGGCGATAGCTCATCACATAGTTAATTTTGGACAATGGGCAGGAGGTTAACACCAGATGACAGGAATAATAAGAAAAAATATGGGAAGCGGTGCGTTACGCGGGAGCCATCACGCTACGGTATATACGGTGTAAATCGGGCTTTGATGTTGAATTTTTGACCGCGAGTGAGTGAATTTACAGCGCTTAACCCTTCTTTCGCATAAAATGTGAGCGAAAGAACGTTTTATGCGATTTTTTAGTTGCATGACTGCGCATGTCTCCATAGAATGCGCGCTACTTGATGCCGACTTAGCTCAGTAGGTAGAGCAACTGACTTGTAATCAGTAGGTCACCAGTTCGATTCCGGTAGTCGGCACCATCAAGTCC
>NZ_JBJURN010000012.1:133400-133950 GCF_046622475.1 Enterobacter sp. LM3
CTTTCTGGCAGCGTAAATGCCGCCGGAGCTGGTTTAAAAAATGAATCAGCTCGAACATGAAAAGAGAGAAATCTCTTTTTTTGTTACAGAAAGAACTGGGTAGCCGAGTTTCAGGATGCGGGCATCGTATAATGGCTATTACCTCAGCCTTCCAAGCTGATGATGCGGGTTCGATTCCCGCTGCCCGCTCCAATACGTGCTGATATGGCTCAGTTGGTAGAGCGCACCCTTGGTAAGGGTGAGGTCCCCAGTTCGACTCTGGGTATCAGCACCACTTCACTTCTCCCTCCCGTTTCTCTCTGTTTCAATGTAAATGTATTCAACAGTTCAGGCATTTCGCCTGGTTGATGTGGTGATATCACCGATTTATCCGTGTCTTAGAGGGACAATCGATGTCTAAAGAAAAGTTTGAACGTACAAAACCGCACGTTAACGTCGGTACTATCGGCCACGTTGACCATGGTAAAACAACGCTGACCGCTGCAATCACTACCGTTCTGGCAAAAACCTACGGTGGTTCTGCTCGTGCATTCGACCAGATCGATAACGC